>JASIGB010000854.1:0-3986 GCA_030045355.1 Bryobacteraceae bacterium | reverse complement strand
TTGAGCATGCCCAACGCGAGGGCCAGCTTTACATCGAGCAGCCTTACGAGTTGTACTCCGAAGAAAATCAGGCGGCCTGGCGCAAACTCTATGCCCGATTGCAGCCGCGCTGGGAGCGCTGCGCCAATCGGCACTTTCTGGAAGGCATTCATTCGCTGTGCCTGGACCCCGAACGCATCCCGCGGCTGGACGACGTCAACCGGTTCCTCAAGCCGCTCACCGGATTCCACGCCAAGGCTGTCAGCGGTTATGTCCCCGCGTTTGTGTTCTTCGATTGTTTGCGCAATCGCGAGTTCCCTACCACGATTACGATCCGGCGTGCCAATAAACTCGATTACCTGCCCGAGCCCGATATCTTTCACGACATCGCCGGCCACGTTCCCATGCACACCGACAAGCATTTTGCCGAGACCCTGGTTCGCTTCGGTGAATGCGCGCACACCGCCGCTGAGATTGCGGCCGGGATTCGCGGCCCCGACACGCGGACCCACTACCTCACCAGCGTGATCAAGGCGATGGCCCGGTTCTTCTGGTTCACCATCGAGTTCGGCCTCATGCGTGACTCGGATGATTACGATGAGTTGAAGGTTTACGGCAGCGGATTGTTGAGTTCCTACGGTGAGATCGCGCACGCCATCGAAGCGCCCGAAGTGCAGCGCTATCCGATCCAGCTCGAATGGGCCATCAATCAGGGATTCGAGATCCATCACTACCAGCCGCTGCTGTTCGTGGTGGATTCGTTCGATCATCTGTTTAGCCTGGTGGATCAGCTCGAACATTGGATGAAAGCCGGGAAGCTCAGCAACGTCGCGCCCGGCGAGCCGGAAGTGAACGAGGAAGACCTGAAGAGTTTCCTGCACGCCGAACTCTGGTAAAGAGGCGCGAAATCCGAGTCATAATATAGGGATGCGATTCCGCATAGCTGTCCTCTGTTCATTCCTGGCCGTCGGCTTGGTCAACCTAAGAGCCCAGACCCCCGCGCCCGCGACGTCGTCCGATGCCTCGAACGCTCCCGAGGCGCTCGGCAATGTCGATCTCTCCGAATTGACCGCGGTGCAGAGGAAAGCCGTGCTCAAACTGCTGCGCGAGCAGGATTGCACGTGCCAGTGCGGCATGAAGGCGGCCGATTGCATCCTGAAGGATCCGAACTGCTCCTACAGCCGGGCTCTGGCCAAGATCGCGATCCAGGGAGTGAAAGACGGCAAGAGCCTGGTGGAGATCAGCAAGCTGATGGACGCTTCGCCGAAGGCGCACCGGCCGAAGCTGCTGGAAGATCCGGTGAAAATTCCCGTGGCCGGGGCGCCCGTGAAGGGTCCGGAAGACGCGCGGATTACGCTGGTGGAGTTTTCCGATTTCGAATGCCCCTTCTGCTCGGCCGCCGCGCCCAAAGTGGACGCGATCATGGCGGCGTACCCGAAGGACGTCAAGCTGATCTACAAGCAATTTCCGCTTTCCATGCACCCGCACGCGGAGATCGCGGCGGAGGCGTCGCTCGCCGCGCGCGAGCAAGGCAAGTTCTGGGAGATGTACGAGCTTCTGTTCAAAAACTACCGGCAGCTTTCGCACGCCAGGATTTTGGAGATCGCCAAGTCGCTGGGGTTGGACATGAACAAGTTCGAAGCCGAGCTCGATTCCGGAAAATACAAGAAAGAAGTAGCCAAGGACATCGCCGACGGAGATGCCGCGAACGTCTATGGCACGCCCGCGTTCTATATCAACGGCAAACAGTACAACGGCGATCTTAGCCTGGCGGCGCTGAAGCCGATATTCACCAAAGAGCTGCAGGGCGATAAAAACCCCGGCGATAAAGAGAAGACGGAAGCGCGACAGTAGTTACACGAGAGTGGCTACAAATTGCCGCGCGCGGCTTGCTCGCGCTCGATGGCTTCAAACAGGGCTTTAAAATTGCCTTTTCCGAAGCTGCGGCTGCCCTTGCGCTGGATCACTTCGTAGAACAGCGTCGGCCGGTCCTCCACCGGCTTGGTGAAGATTTGCAGCATGTAGCCTTCGTCGTCGCGATCTACCAGGATGCCGAGATCGGCTAGGTCGGCGATGGGCTCGTCGATTTTGCCGCAGCGTTTCTCGAGATCGTCGTAGTAAGTGGTGGGGACGTGCAGAAACTCGACGCCCTGCGCGCGCATCTTCGAAACGGTTTCGATGATGTTACCGGTCGCCATGGCGATATGCTGCACGCCGGGGCCGCCGTAGTATTCCAAGTATTCTTCGATCTGCGATTTCTTCTTGCCCACTGCCGGCTCGTTAATGGGGAATTTCACGCGCCCGTTTCCATTGGACATCACTTTCGACATTAAGGCCGAATACTCCGTGCTGATGTCTTTGTCGTCGAAATGCTGGTAGAGCTGGAAACCCATCACGTCGCGATAGAACGCGACCCAGGCATCCATCTGGCCCCAGCCGACGTTCCCAACCATGTGATCGATGTGCAGCAGTCCGGTGGGCCGGGCGATGGGGTCGTCCGCGATGGCTTGGAATCCGGGCAGGAAAGCCCCGCGATAATCCTTGCGCTCGATGAACGCGTGCAGCGTGTCGCCGTAAGCTTCGATTACGGAGATGCGCACGCGGCCGTTTTCGTCTTCGCGCACGGTAGGCACCTGGACGCCGCGCGCGCCGCGCCGGGTGGTTTCGCGATACGCGGCTTCGGCGTCATCCACCCAGAGTGCGATCTCGCGCACGCCATCACCATGGCGGTGGATGTGATCGGCGATCGGATTATCGGGGAAAAGCGGTGTGGTGAAGACGAATCGAATCATGCCCTGCTGTAGGACGTAATCCATGTGATCGCGCGTGCCGGTCTCCGGACCGCGATAGGCGACAAACTCGAACCCAAAAGCGGCGCGATAGTAATAAGCCGCCTGCTTGGCGTTGCCGACATAGAACTGCACGAAGTCGGTTCCATTGAGCGGTAGAAAATCGACGGGGATTTCTTTTGAGACGGGATGTTCTACTAACTGTTGCATGAGAGCGGTACCTCTAACTTCTGAATTGCTTCGACGCAGCGCTCGTTGTCTTCGGCGGTTCCCGTGGAAATGCGCACGCAATGCGGCAGGCCGAAGCTCGCGAGCGGGCGGATGATAATTCCCTGACTTAGTAACTCGTTCGTAAGTCGAGCTGCATGCTCGGCGCCCGGCAGCACGAGCATGATGAAATTCGCTTCCGATGAGACCACGGTGAGTCCGAGTTCGCGCAATGAGCTGGTGAGGAAGTTCAAACCGTGAGCGTTCAATTGAAGCGACCGGTGCATAAATTCGCGGTCGCGAAGCGCGCCAATCGCGGCCGCCTGCGCGAGTGTGCTCGGCTCGAATGGGAGCTTCACCTTGAGCAAATTCCCGATCAGGCGCTCGTGCGCGAACCCATATCCGATGCGCGCGCCCGCAAGCCCGTAGACCTTCGAAAACGTACGCAGCGTGATCACGTTGTCGTAGCGGTAATGCATGGAATCGGGATAGCGCGGCGTGTCCTTGGCGTACTCAAAATAAGCCTCGTCCAATATGATGAGCACTCGCTCGGGGACGTGACGGTAAAACTCGTCGAACTCGTGTTTCGAGAAAATCGTGCCGGTGGGGTTGTTGGGATTGGCGAGGTAAATAATCTTGGTGCGTTCGTTGATGGCGGCCGCGAGCGCTTCGAGATCGTAATGCCAGTCGCGATAGGGCACGGTGCGGTAGGCGGTGCCGCGCGATTTGGCAAGCAACTGAAAACCGACGAATGCGGCCTCGGTGGTGAGCACTTCGTCCTCGTCACCCAGGAAGGTCCGGATGATGTTGGAGATGATGCTTTCCGAGCCGCTGCCCGCGATCACGTTGTCGATCTTGGTTTCGAACTTTTCGGCCAGGACGCGGCGCAGGTCGAGGCCGCTGTTGGGGTAATAATTGAGGCCGCTGAGCGAGCGCGCGATGGCTTCGACGGCGAGCGGCGAGGGTCCGAGCGGATTTTCGTTCGACGCGAGCTTGCTGACGCGGGTGAGG
>JASIGB010000853.1:0-3003 GCA_030045355.1 Bryobacteraceae bacterium | reverse complement strand
CTGCTGCGCAAGGGGTACGTTAAGAACCGCCAGGAGGCGTTCGATCTTTACCTGGCTGACCATGCTCAGGCGGCGGTGGAGCGCGAAGAGCCGGGTCTGGTGGAAAGCATCCGGATGCTCCGCCAGTGCCAGGCCGTGCCGGTGCTGGCCCATCCCGTTCGTCTGCCCCTCGCGGATCAGGCGGAGGCGCTGCGGGCGCTGCTCGAAAAATTGTGCGCCGCCGGTCTGCAAGGCCTGGAGGTCTGGCACAGCGAGCACTCGCCCGAACAGCAAGCGCTCTATGAGGACTTGGCGCGGGAGTTCGGGCTGGTGGCCACCGGAGGGTCCGACTTCCATGGCTCGCACAAGCCTTCTATCGGGCTGGGAACCGGCGTTGACGGCAATATCTCGATTCCTAAGTCCCGGATCGAAGCACTGCGGGCGGCGGCCGGAATCAGAAAATAATCTTGAGCCCGACCTGAAATTCGCGCGGATCGAAGGCGGAAGTGTAAGCCAGCGGATCGTCGGGATCGCCACGAAATGCCTGGACCGGATTGGGCAGGCTCGAAAGCGGAACATCACCGACGATGTTATTCACCGAGCGGAAGTTAGTGCGGTTTTCCAGGTTGAAGCCTTCAATCAAGGCCAGTAACTGCCAGCGCTCGTTGATAGTGAACTGCCGTGAGAGTCGCGCATCGGTGGTAAACAGGTCCGGCCCGTGGCCGATATCGCGGCCGGCGCCCCACGGACGGTGATTAGTAATGTAATTGTCGCCGTAGTTGTCGAGGCCGGTGAGGATGTTGAAAGGGCGCCAGGAGTCGTAAGTGACAACCGGCGAAATAGTCCAGCCGGAAAACAGTTTGCCGCGGACGCTGCCGTCACTGGGAATCGGCGATTGATAAACCGCGTCGAATACAACACGGTAAGCGGCGTTGAACGGCGAGAGGCCGCGGTCGGCACGCAAGTCGAGTTCGTCATTGGGCGCGTAATCGGAGTTGAAATCCGTGGTTTCGTCCGTGGCCTTGCTCCAGGTGAAGTGGCCGTTCAGGCTCAGGTTGTTTCGCAGCCTGCGGTTCACCATCACGGTTCCAGCGCTGTAGAACGAATTGGCGTTGTAGGCATACCAGTTGGCTTGCGCGATATCGGGATTGATGAGCCCGAACGTCGGCTGGCCATCGGCCAAGGTGCCGGTCTGGTAAACGTTGCGGCCATCTGTGTGAGCGATGTGAACGCCGCGGCTGAAATTGTAGGCGACAGACACGCTGTAGCTGCCGAAGGCCTGTTCCACTTCCAGGCTGGCCTGCTCGGCGTAAGCGGACAGGTAGGGATCGGTGCCGAAGATCACACGTCCGGGAGAATTGGGCCCGGGAACCAGGCCGAACTGCGCGAGGTCGCTGGCCTGAATGGGCCGCGTGCCGAGGATACCTTGTGAAAGCAGCCCTTGATAAATGTCGATGGAAGTCAGCGGCTGGTGCGTTTGGGGATCGATCAAGTCCGGCAAGCCGAGCGCGGTCACCACCACCAGATTGATCGAGTGGCCAAGCGTATCAGCCACATTCGCATATTGAGCGGTGGAGGGAGCGAAGTATATGCCGTAGCCTCCGCGGATCACAGTCTTGCGCGCGGCATCGGGCGACCAGGCAAAGCCCAGGCGCGGAGCAAGGGTATGGTAGTCGGTGGTTAAAATGTACGGATTGATTTCCAGGTCGTAGCGCAGGCCGTAGTTGAGCGTCAGGTTGGGCGTAACGTTCCAGGAATCCTGCGCGAAGAACCCGTAGCGCATGAACCAGCCGGCCCAGTTCGGATTGCCGAAGCCTTGCTGGTAATAGATGGGAGCGCCCACGGCGAAAGCTTGTAACGCGGTGACGGGTGCGTTGAGATTCGTAATCAGGTTGCTCTCTCCGGCGGCGTTCAAATACGCGGTGGCCGCGGCGGGAAAGCCCGGATCGTTGAGCGCGGTAGCGAACAATTCGGACAGCGGAATCTGCTCGCCGAATTCGAATCGACCGCCGAAGTAGGTGTCCGAGATCGCGCGATCGTGAACCGGGTTCACTTCCCAGCCAAACTTAAAGGTGTGTTTCCCGGAGTGATAGTTGTAATTCTGCAGCAGCTCGAAATGGCGCTCGTAGGTGGCGGAGGGAAGAAATGTATCGCGGCCGAACGACCCGTACCCCTCAACGTTGAACTCAGGCCCGTTGGGATCCACCGGAATCACGTAATTACGGTTGTAGTTGAACATGATGCGAGTTTCGAGCACCAGATCGGGGTTCACGATGTAGGTATCGCCGGCCGCGATGGTTCCATCGAATTGATTGAAGCTGCGCCCGCGGTTATAGCCGATCTGCGCGCCCAGCTCCGCGTTCTGCTGGAACAGCGTGTTCAGATTACCGCGCAGAAACAGCGTATTGTTATCCGAGAGGTGATGATCCAGCCGGAACCCGTACGCCGGGTTGGTTTCCGAAAACGGGAAGACGCCGCTATTTTGCTGGAACAGTTTCACCAACGAAGCATTAGCCGAAGGCACCAGCAGTTGTTCGCCATTGCTCGCCACCAGCTTCAGGAGCACATTGTCGGAGGAAGCGAAAAAGTTGAAAAGCTGCTGCTGGGACGGCGTGATCTGATTGAGGACGGATGGATCGTCCAGGATGCTCACGAACTGCGATTCGTGGCGGTCCAGGCGTTCGAAGCTCACGAACAAAAACGTTTTGTCGCGCTTGATCGGACCGCCTAAGGTAGCGCCGGCTTGCGAGCGGGTGAAAGACGCCTTGCCGGGATCAAAGTAATTCCGCGCCTCCAGCGCCGTCGTGCGCAGAAATCCGAAAACGTCGCCGTGCCAGTCGTTGGTGCCTGAGCGGGTTACGATGTTCACCGTTCCGCCGGAGGCTCCGCCGTATTCCGCCGAGAACGTGCTGCGGTTGATTTGGAACTCCTGCACCCCCTCCTGGCTCACCGACATCCGGACGCCGCCGGAGTTAGCGTAGTTTTCCAGGCCGTCGATGAAGAAGGCATTGGAGCGTCCGTTGC
>JASIGB010000852.1:0-7061 GCA_030045355.1 Bryobacteraceae bacterium | reverse complement strand
GGACAGTGTGGATTCCGGACTCGAAGACGGCCAACGGAATTGCAGAAGTTCCTCTGACTGAACTTGCGGTAGAGGCCTTTCGCAGTCAATTGGTCGTTTCTGGGCCCAGCCCCTATCTTTTCCCGAGCGACAGGAAGTCAGGCACTCACCAGAGAAGGTTCACGAAGGTGTGGCATCTGGCCTTGCGCCGGGCGGGAGTTCCGTACTTCCGAATCTACGATCTTCGTTCGACGTACGCCACGCGGCTCAGTGCTGGTGGTGTCGCGGACGAGTGGGTGACACAGTTGCTTCGGCAGGGCGATGCGCAGGTCTTCAAGAAATACTCACAGATGAAGCTGCAGATGAAAAGGGAGGCACTGCAGAAGATGAACCGGCTCGCCAATGAAGGACAGGGCCAAGTTGACACAGCCAGACCGAACTGATGAGTTTTGTCACGGTTCTGCCACGTTCAGTCATTTTGGCAACAGTTTTACTACGTCGCGGAGTGCGGCGGTTTTGGGAAGTGGTTTAGGATCAAGAGAGAAACTTTTCGGGCGCGTAGCTCAGGTGGATAGAGCACCTGCCTTCTAAGCAGGTGGTCGCTGGTTCGAGTCCAGCCGCGCCTACCAACTATTGCGTGCTCGAAACCTTCGCCGGAGCCTCTTTGGACGTTACCTGAGATGCGGCGGGCAATTCCGAAGCATTCCAACCGCCGCCGAGCGCTTGCACCAATTCCACCGCCGCGGTCATCTCATTGACGCGCAAAGTGACCTGGGTCTGCTGATTGCTTAACAGAGTGATCTGCGCCGTCATCACGTCCAGGTAAGGATCGAGACCGGTCTCGTAGCGCGCAGTCGCGATATTCAGATATCTTTGCGCCGCTTCCACCGCCTGATCCTCGCGATTGATCTGGTCCGACGCCACTCGCAGGGTCGCGATGTAATCTTCCACCTGCTGGAACGCCGTAAGGACGGCCTGCTTATAGGACGCGAGGTCGGCGTTGTATTGCGCTGTGTACTGCGCCATCGTCGCCCTGCGCAGGCCGGCATCGAAAATGGTTTCCGATGCCGACGCGCCCAACGACCAAAACAACGCGGGCACCGCGAACAACGTCTTCAGCGCCGACCCTTCCAGCCCGCCGCTTCCGGTGAGACTGAGGGTAGGATAATAGGCGGCCTTCTCCACGCCGATGAGCGCGTTGGCCTCCGCCATGGTGCGCTCGGCGGCGGCGATGTCGGGACGCCGCTGGAGCAGATCCGAAGGAACGCCGATGGGGATGGCCGGAACGGGCGTGGTGAGAGCTTTGACCGGCATCGAAAATTCGGACGCCGGTTTGCCGATCAGCATGGCGATGGCGTGCTCGTAGATGGCGCGATTGGAGGCGATGCCCGCGCCTGCTTCTTCAGCATTTTTGAGCGTGACGTCGGCCTCGGCAACATCCTCCTCGCTATCGATGCCGGTTTCGTATAGCGAGCGTGTCAGGTTCAGCGATTGTTTATCGGCTTCGATGGTGCGGTTATACAGATCCTGCAAGGCATCCTGCCCGCGGAGCTGAAAATAATATTCGGCCAGATCGGCCTGTTCCGTCAGGCGCTCGTTTTCGAGATCGGCGGCGCTGACCTGCGCGGCGTAACGGTACTCCCGCACGGTATTGCGAACGCGGCCCCATAGGTCCGGCTCCCAAGAGACGTCGATCGGCAGCGTGATTTCAGTAAACGTTCGGCTCCCCCCTACTTGACTGCCTAACTGAGTCCCGGAGGAGTTGGCCACCACTGCATTGACGGCACTCCCCCCGCCCGTGCCAGTCTTGGTGAACGAGGGATCCGCGGTGACGGTCGGAAAATATTGCGAGCGCACCTCGTTCACTTGCGCGCGGGCCGCCATGAAGTTCTGAAAATACTGCGCGATGTTCTGGTTGTTGATATCCAGCTGGTCTTCGAGGGCGTTCAGCTCCGGCTCATGGAACATCTCCCACCATTTGCCTTTGAGTTCCGCGTCCTGCGGACGTGCGGGCTGCCACGCGCCGGGCAAGGTGTTCTTGTAGGCCGCCGGAGCTGATTCCTTGAAGGCGGGCGGCGCGGGCGTGGCGGGAGGATGATACTTCGGCCCGACAGTACAGCCGGCGAATACGAGGAAAGCGATTGCAGCGGGTATTCCGAGTGCTCTCGATATTTTCACGGCGTGGCCTCGCCCGGCGACAGCACATGCGCGCGCTTGTCGCCTTTCAATTTCAGGCGCATGGTGTCCATAAACAAATAGATGACGGGCGTCGTGTAGAGCGTCAGAGCCTGGCTGACGATCAGACCCCCGATGATCGAGATGCCGAGCGGCCGCCGCAGCTCGGATCCCATGCCAGTCCCCGCCGCCAGCGGAACGGCGCCGAACAAGGCCGCCATAGTGGTCATCATGATGGGGCGAAAACGCAGCGTGGAGGCTTCAAAGATCGAATCCCGCGTGTTCTTGCCTTCCACGCGTTCCGCGTTCAATGCAAAATCGATCATCATGATCGCGTTCTTCTTCACAATGCCGATCAGCAGAATGATGCCGATGATGGACATCACGTCCAGTTCCGACTTGGTGACGAGCAAGGCGAGAATCGCACCCACGCTAGCCGGCGGCAGAGTGGAAAGGATGGTCAGGGGGTGGATCAGGCTTTCATACAGAATGCCGAGCACGATATAAACCGCCACGATCGCAGTCAAGATCAGGTAGGGCTCGGTCTGGAGGGATTGCTCGAAGGCTTGCAGCGTCCCGGCAAACTGGCCATGGATCGAACTCGGCATGTTAAGACTTCGCTGGAGGCTTTCGATTTCTTGCGTTGCTTGTCCGAGTGAGACGCCCAGAGCGAGATTGAACGAAATGGTAACCGACGGGAACAAACCGGTATGGTTCACCGCGAGCGGCGAAGTGGACGGCGCGTATTGGGTGACGGCCCGCAACGGAACCGCCCCTCCGCCGGTTGTAGGAATCAGATAAGTCTCATTCAGTCCCTCGGGCGATTGCCAATACTTGGGCGCCACCTCCATCACGACGTAATACTGATTCAACGCGGTGAAGATGGTAGAGACTTCGGCCTGGCCGAAAGCGTCGTACAAGGTATTGTCAAGGAGCTGTGGAGTCAGACCCAGGCGCGCCGCGGTGGGACGATCGTAGTTCAACAAGGCCTGCAAACCGAAGTTCTGCTGGTCGGTATTGACGTCTTGAAATCCCGCGGCGTGGCGCAGCGCCGCCAGAAGCTTGGGACCATAGGTCTGCAGCTCCGCGGTGGTGTCGGCGGTGATGGTGTATTGATAACCGGCGTTGGCTTGACGCCCGCCGATCCGGATATCCTGCACCGCCTGCAAAAAGGTCGCCGCGCCGGGGATCCGGGCGAGTTTGGGACGCAGGCGCTGAATGATGGCTTGCGCGCCGGCGCGCTCGTCCAGCGGCTTGAGCGCAATGAATTCGTTGGCGGTGTTGGTGGCGCCTTGTCCGCCGGTGAATCCCATCACGTTCTGGACGCCCGGGTCGGCTTTGATGATATCCACGGACTGCTTCACGGCTTTTTCCATGGAGTAGAAAGAGGTGGACTGCGGCCCCTGCATGCCGCCTTGCAGCACGCCGGTGTCTTCCACGGGGAAAAATCCTTTGGGGATTTTTTCGATCAAGAAGACGTTCAGGGCAAGCGTGGCAACGAAGAGAATCAGGATCAGCGCCGGGTGATCCAGCCCCCAACCCAGGCTGGTTTGATATCCGCTCAGGAGCGCATTGAAACTGCGCTCACTCCAGTTGTAGAGCCGTCCGTGCCGTTGGTTGCGCTCCGAGGCGAGAACGCGTCCGCACATCATCGGCGTCGTGGTGAGCGAGATCACCATGGAAACCAGAATCGCGCTGGACAACGTAATGGCGAATTCCCGGAACAGACGGCCGATGATGCCACCCATCATCAGAATGGGGATGAATACGGCGATAAGGGAAACGCTGATGGAAAAAACGGTGAAGCCGATTTCTTGCGCGCCTTTCAGCGCCGCCTGGATGGGCTCCATGCCCGCTTCCAGATGACGCGAGATATTCTCCATCACGACGATGGCGTCATCCACCACAAAGCCGCTCGCGATCGCCAGCGCCATCAGCGACAGATTGTCGAGAGTGAAACCGGCGAGATACATGATGGCGCAAGTTCCGATCAGCGATACCGGCACGGCGACGGCGGGGATGAACGTCGCGCGCACGTTGCGCAGGAACACAAAGACCACCGCGATCACCAGCATCACGGAGATGAGCAGGGTCATCTCGATATCGTTCACCGAGTCCCGGATGGTGAGCGTGCGGTCGAGAATCGTGATCAGATGCTCGCCCCGCTTGATGGTGGCTTGGAGCGACGGAAGAGCCGCCTTGATGGCGTCCACGGTGGTGATGATGTTCGCGCCCGGTTGCCGGAAGATGATCAGGTTCACCGATGGCTTGCCGTTGAGGAAGCCGGCCTGGCGGACCGATTGCTGCGAGTCGATCACGTCGGCGACGTCCTCCAGGCGCACGGCGCCTCCGTTGTGATAGCCCACCACCAACGGTTTGTAGTCGGCGGCTTTCGAAATCTGATCGTTGGCGACGATGTCGGAGGTCACATGGCCGTCGAACAATTGTCCCTTGGCGAGATTCGAATTCTGTCCCGCGATTACCTGCTGAACAGCAGGCAGGCTGATGCCGTAGCTGGCGAGCTGGTTGGGATTCAGCTCCACGCGCACCGCGGGCAATGACGCGCCCACGGCGGTCACTTCGCCTACGCCCGCGATCTGCGAGATGCGCTGCTCCATGACGGTGGAAGCTTCGTCGTAGAGCTCGGGGACGTCGTAGATGTCGGACTGGAGTCCCAGCACCATGATGGGCGAGTCGGCGGGATTCACTTTTCGATAAGTCGGGTTGGCAGGCAGATTCGCGGGCAGATACGTGCGGGCGGCATTGATGCCCGCCTCCACGTCGCGCGCGGCGCCGTTGATGTCGCGGCTCAGATCGAATTGCAGCGTGACGCTGGTTGTGCTGAGCGTGCTGGAGGACGTCATCTCGGTGATGCCGGCGATGTGCGCGAACTGCCGTTCAAGCGGCGTAGCGATGGAGGACGCCATGATGTCGGGGCTGGCGCCCGGCAGCGACCCGGCCACCGTAATGGTCGGAAAATCCACTTCCGGCAGCGGCGCCACGGGCAAAACCAAAAAGGCAATGCCGCCCGCAATCGCCACCGCCGCGGTGAGCAGCGTGGTGGCGACCGGACGTTCGATGAAGATGCGCGACGGGTTCATCGTCGGTGGTTCCCCGGCCGTGGGGCGGCGAGTCCGCGGCGTCGGCGCGAGAAACGCGCGCCCAGATTATCGAAAAATATGTAAATCACCGGCGTGGTGTACAACGTCAGCGCTTGGCTCAAAAGCAGGCCGCCGATCATGGCAACGCCCAGCGGCCGCCGGATTTCCGAACCAATGCCGTGGCCGAAGGCCAGCGGGATGCCGCTGAGCAGCGCCGCCATGGTGGTCATCAGAATGGGCCGCAAGCGCAGCAAGGAAGCTTCATAGATGGCGTCGGTTGCGTTCTTGCCGCCGGTGCGCTCGGCTTCCAGCGCGAAGTCGACCATCATGATGCCATTCTTCTTCACGATCCCGATGAGAAGAATGATGCCGATGATGGAGACGATGTCCAAATCCAGGTGGAACAGCATCAGGGCCAACAACGCACCCACGCCCGCCGATGGCAGCGTGGAAAGAATCGTAATGGGATGAATGAAGCTTTCGTACAGCACGCCCAGTACGATATAGACCACTACTAGGGCCGCGAGAACCAGCAGCCCTTCGTTCGAAAGGGAACCCTCGAAGGCGGCCGCTGTTCCCTGATAATTCTTGACCACGCTCGCCGGCGGATTCGCCTGCGTAATCACCTTGTCCATGGCGTCCAGTGCCTGGCCGAGCGAGTAGCGGCCAGCCAAATTGAAGGAAACGGTGACCGCGGGAAATTGCCCTTGCCGGTTTACCGAGAGCGCCTCGCTTTCGGTGTGCAGCCGGGTGAACGCGCTCAAAGGAACGGGCGTTTGAACGATAGACGTTGACGAGGACGATCCCTCGGCGCTGTTGCTGGAAGACGAGCGCGAGGTTCCGGCCAGCGAAGTGTTAGCGCTCGACGAAACGCTACTCGAGGTGCTGGTGCTCGCGAGAACGGTGGATGCCGCGCTCGTGCTGGACGCCGTAGAAAGCGCCGACGTCGAACTCGCCGGGGTCGCGGTGGCCGCCGACGTCGTTCCGGTATTGGAGGCTGTCAAGCTCGAGGTGGAAGATGCCGGCACCGCCACGCCCGCCGTGGATGAAGCGGTCAGGAGCGCGTTTCCAGGCGTAGGCGTCGCGCCTGAGCCAGCACCAGAGGACGATCCGGCGGTGTTGGAGGCCGTCCCGGCCGCGGAGCTGCTGGTCAGCGAAGACTGGATGTAAATGTCCTGGAGCTTTTTGGGGTTGAGCTGAAACTTGGGGTCCGTCTCCAGAATGACGTGGTATTGATTCGTTTGCGTGTAGAGGGTGTTGATCTGGCGCTGCCCAAAGGCGTCGTAAAGCGTGTTGTCGATGGTCTCCGGCGTAATGCCGAAGCGCGATGCCGTGGGCCGGTCAATGGCCAGCGCCGTGGCCAGTCCGCCGAGCTGCTGGTCCGTGACTACGTCGGCCAGTTGCGGCAAGCCGTTCAATTTCGCAACCAGTTCATGAACCACGGAATTCAGCTCATTCTGATTCGGATCTTCGAGCGTGTATTGGTATTCGGTACGGCTGACGCGGTCGTCCACCGTCAGATCCTGAACCGGCTGCATATAGAGCTTGATGCCGGCCACCTGATCGAGCTTCGGTTTCAGCCGTTCGATCACCGCCGTCGCTGAAATCTTGCGCTGGTCAAGCGGCTTCAGCGTGACCTGGATGCGTCCGCTATTGAGCGTGGTATTGGTGCCGTCAGGCCCGATGAAAGAAGAGATATTCTGGACTGCCGGGTCGGCCAGCAACACTTTGCCCAGCTCCTGCTGAGCGTTGGACATGGCCGCAAAGGAGATGGACGGAGCGGCCTGGGATATGCCTTGAATCAGC
>JASIGB010000851.1:0-11394 GCA_030045355.1 Bryobacteraceae bacterium | reverse complement strand
GAAGACGCGACTGTTCCGTTACCCGTGCAGCTACATGATTTACAGTGCCGCGTTCGCTAGCCTGCCCGCGCCCGCCAAAGCCGCCATCTACGAGCGCATCTGGCAAGTCTTATTGGGCCGGGTCCACGACCATCGATACGCGCGTCTCTCGCCGGCCGATCGCGCAGCCATCATCGAAATCCTCCGCGAAACCCAACCCGATTTCGCGCGCTGGCCTACAGCACCTCGGCCGGACGATCGTTCGCCGAACGATCGTTGAGTTTCTCGAGCAGCGCGAGCCTAGCCCGCATCGGCTCCAGTTCCACCGGCCCCATTTTCCCGGCGCAGCCCTCCACAATTCGCTTGCCTGCCTCGTAGAGTGACCGCCGGTACGAGGCGTCCGTCGAGCTCCCCGCGATATCGCCCAGCGCCCTGAGCATCCGCAGGCTGACCGCCATATCCGCGCTCGAATATAGCCGGACCTGCTCGAACGCCGCCGCCAGCAGCCGGTCGAAATGAATCCACGGAATCGCAACGCGCACCACGCTCGGCGGATCGTACAGCAGCGATACGGCCGGTTCTCGCGCCGCAAACCGGATCATGATGCGGCTGAGCTGATCGACGCACGTGACTCCGGTGCTCGGATCGTTTACCGCCGGCGAGATCGCCTTCAGCGCGATATCCACGATCTGCAATACGCCGAACTCCACGTCCTGCTGCAATGTCCGGCTCGGCCCCAGATCGAGCACGCCCAGCAGCTCCGCGCGATTCTCCTCGGTCAGCCGCTCACCCTTATAGATCATGAAGACCGGCGCACCCTCCGGAACAAAATGGCCCACGCGCCGCAGCACCCGCACCTTCACCTTGAACTCGCTCGCGAGCGACAGCAGCTTCTTCGTGTCGATATAGCGGATGTAGCCCGATGCCTGGCTCGCCAGTGGCATGTCCCATGTGCTGAAGTCCACCGCGGCGGCTTCCACCTGGCCGCTCGCGTTGTGCGGCCAGGGCATCATATCGTCGATGATGGCCTCGGTCTCGGTCGCGATCCGAGCCACAATGTGGCTTACGCTGATGGACTGCGAAATGTGATGGATGAAAAACAGCAGCCATACCACGCACGTCAACGCCAGCAGCATCGCGCCTGTCGTGGTGGCCACCGGGGCAAACGGCCTCGGCAGGCTGTGCGCGGTGGGCAGCGCGGTCATGCAGTAAGAAAACGTGCCCAGAAAAATCCCCAGCGTCCACTGCGTCACGCGATCCTGCACGAAGCTCACGATGATCCGCGGCGAGAACTGCATGGACGCGAGCGTCAGCGTCATCAAAAGAATGGCGAACACGATGGAGACCACGGTCATGATGGATGCCGCGATATCGCCCAAAATCGCCTGCGCCACCTGCGGGTCCGAGTGCGACGGAAACAGCACGCGCGGCACGATATCGCTGACCGCGGGCATAGCCTCTTCCAGCCACGAAAGGAACGCCCCCGCGAATCCCAGCACCAGCGTGATGGTCAGCGGGCGGATCAGAAAGCCGCCGCGCAGGTTGTACATCGCCTGGCGGAACAGTGCTGGCAGCGATTTGTCCATTAGGGCCTGTTTTCAAGTGTAGGCCGGTTTCCCCGAGCTTTGCGTAGCAGCTCTTTGCGACCTCCTTCCCCGGCCGCCTCGAACCATTTCCGGCTAGATCGCCACTCCACGAGCCGAGCGGCAAGAAAATCCCCGGCCGGGTGTTGGCATCAGCGGCTAATGGGCGTTAGCTGGGTATATGCGGGGCCGGGAGTCAGCGGCGATTCTTTTACGCTATTGAAGGGATCGATCCACTGCGTGCCGCCATTACCGGTGGGTACAACATACGTCTGGCCATTCGCACCCCTGGCATACGTCTGCCCCAGTTGCACGTCGTTGAAATTATCCACCTCCCTGGCTTGCAAATCCATATTCCTTTTGTAATTGGCGAGCGTGTTGTTGTAGACGGAGGTTGCCCATTGGGAGCCCGCGACCACGCCAGCGGTGGCCGCCCGAATCCGCGCGGCTTGTTCGCGCTGCCAATCTGGATTCAGGACGACGGACTTATAAGCGTGCAGGAGCAGGTCGCCTGCCTCCTTGGCGCGTTTGTCCGGGGCGATGGCGCTGCCCAATACGATCACATACCACTTCCCCGCCGACCCCAAAGTGGGCAGCACTTCAAGTGTTTCGGCGTATCCATAGGCGTCCGTCGGCCGGCCGTTTTCGCTGCAGGTAAATCCCGCCCAGCCCGCGGTGATGCGAATTCCGTTCGTCCCGCGGCCCATGGTGGGCTCGGACTGTCCGGTTTTGGAAACCTGCAAGTTCTGGCACACGCCGCCGAAGCGGCTTTGGCCGTATCGGGCTGCGAACTCATCGCCGGAGGCGTAAGGCGCTACGAATTGGCGCGCTGCCGAGGTCCTCGACCGATTAAACCGCTGTTGCAACGCTTGCAGCCTGGGATTCGGCAGGTCATAAGAGGGGATGGAGGCATCGCCCACCCGGAGATTGATCTCGCCGTCGGGGGAAGTCATATCGACAAATGGCTTCACGTCCACCACGCTCGAACGGAACATTCCGCCGTAAGCTTTCCATCCCCGCGGCACGTCGATGGAGAAGGCGTGTTCCCGCGCGTCAACCATGGTGACCCAGCCGGGAGCGGTCTGCGCACAGGCCATCCCGGCGCCAAAAGCAGCGAACATCAGCATCCGCGTCGAGCTTTTCATTGCGTTTCCTCCACTTCACTCTGCGCCAATGCGATCCCAAACCCCTCATGGCGCCGCGACCGCGATCGTTGCGGTATCCGAACTATTACCGATGCTCACCACCAGCGGGACTTGGTCGCCCACGGGGGCTGTTGCGGGAATCGTCGTGTTGACTTGGTATTCGCCGGCGGTACCGGGCGTAATTCCCGAGAACGAGACGGTGGCTGGAATGCCGCCGATGGTGACGGTAGGAGTTTGCGTGGTGCGGTAAAGAGTGCTGCCGTCAACGGGCGCGACTTGACCGGCCGGGAGAAGCGGCGTAGTTGGGCCTCCGCCGGTCCAGTAGATCACGATATCTTGTCCGGGCTTGGCAGGTTCACCGCACAGGGTTGTGTTCGCTAGACCGATGCACGCCGGCAGGCCGTAGGAACTCGCCAGCGCGGCAGGCATCACGTCCCAAACGGCGCCGGCGAACTGAATGGCCGCACTATTGGGATACGCAGACGATGGGATGCGGAAGATGCCCACATCGGCGGGCCCGAGCGTCAGCGTAAAGTCCGCGCTGGCGCCGCTCGCGGTCGACACCGAGACCGTCGCGGTTCCCGTCGTCGGAAGCTCTGAAGGCAATTGAACATTGATTTGGCCCGCGGCAGGTACCAGAGCATAAATGGGTACCGCTGTTCCGTTCACCAGAACCTGCACACCCTCGACGGTGGTGGTCGGATAAGCGGACGGGATCGCGGTGGTATTGCCGGCGTTGGCCGCGTAGATGCTCAGGATGGAATTCGGCGCCGCGGCATGCGAAGCGCTTTCCACCGCCCCGGATGCGGCGTTTTCGATGGCCGAAATGGACGGCAGAGCAACGCCCACGTACAAGGTTCGCGGCGGCGCCGAAACTCCCGCAACCGAGACGATCACCGGCTGCGGACCAGCGGCCAGACCGTTTGGCACGGTAAAGATGACATCGTAATATCCGGCTTTTTCGTCGCCCTGTTCGGTGACATCTTGAGCTGTTTGGCCCCCCACCGACACCACGGGCAAAGGCACTGGGTTCGCCCCGAGTCCGACCATAAAGGTCCCGACCTGGGAACCGGGCGCCGCGGGATTCGCCGCATTGATTCCCGGCGGCTGATTGTTGATGGGATCGAAACATTGCGGGCAGGTGGGGAAGAAGTACGCGCTATTGATCTGCGCGATGGCGGGCGCGTACTCGGCCAGCGTGATCGAAAACGGCGCTGAGGTTTGTCCGTTGTAGCTGACCGTCAAAGTGGTTGGACCGGCGGAAAGATCACTGGGGAGCACCGCAAAAACCTCGCCGGAGCCGTTCTGGATGATTTGCGCCTGCTGGCCTCCGACAGTGATGGTGCTTTGTGCACCGAAAGCGCCCAAATTGGAGCCCAGGATGATCACCTCCAGGCCCGGACAAAGTTGCGTGCTGGCGTCGCCGCCGTTCAAGACGCTGGTCACCACCGGCTGTGCGTTCGCGAGAGTCGCGGTTAAGAGAAATAAACCTCCGATAAAGGTCCGCATACTCACCCTGCGTCATTGGCGGGTAAACGCCCTCAATTAGGTCCGCCCGCCCATGTCTTGAGCCGCCGGTAGCACAGGCGAGTCCCATATAATGTCGAGATGATTCGGCCCGCCGCCCTAGCCGTCGCCCTATTCGCGTGTATTTTTCCAGTGTTCGGCCAACATGCTTTGTCAACACGGGACTACTTCTATGTCGGCGGCAAGTACGCAGGCAAGCCGGGCAATGAAGTCATGGCCGGTCAAATGTACGTTGAGGTGCTTCGCCCGCGCGTTGTTTCCAGGAAATATCCGCTCGTGTTCATCCACGGCGCTGGACAGACCGCCACCAACTGGATGGGAACGCCCGATGGGCGCGCCGGGTGGGCGGACTACTTTCTGGAGCAAGGGTACGTGGTGTATCTCGTCGATCAGCCCGCGCGAGGGCGATCTCCCTGGCATCCCAACGCGAATGGCCCATTGCAGATGAGGCCGCCGGTGTGGGTCGAAGAGCGCTTTACCGCGCCCGAAATCGCGCATATCTGGCCGCAGGCCCGAAAGCACACCCAGTGGCCGGGAACTGGCCGAAAAGGGGATCCAACGTTCGACGCCTTCTACGCAACCCAGGTGGAGGGCCTGGAGAGCGCCGTCGAGACGCAAACTCTGGTGCGGGCCGCCGGCGCAATTCTGCTCGACAAGATCGGCCCGGCGATTCTGGTTACCCACTCGCAGTCGGGAGCGTTTGGGTGGCTGTTGGCCGATGCGCGGCCGAAAGCGGTCAAGGGAATCGTGGCCATCGAGCCCAGTGGACCGCCCTTCCGTGACGCCGTTTTCGACCAAGACAAGAATCGCGCTTGGGGTATCACCGACATCCCGATCGCCTACGCGCCGCCGGCGCAAAGTCCCGCCGACCTGGCCATCGTGCAGGAGCCCAAAGCGGACGGGCCGGACTTGGTGCGCTGCTGGGAACAGGCGGAGCCGCCGCGACGAATCGTCAACCTTCAGGGGATTCCGGTGCTCATCGTTACCGCCGAGGCGTCCTACCACGCGCCCTACGACCACTGCACGGCCAAGTTCCTGACGCAAGCCGGGGTTTCCAATACCCATTTCCGCCTAGAGGACCACGGGATTCACGGCAACGGTCACATGGTGATGGTTGAGAAGAACAATCTGCAGATCGCGGCCTTGATTCAAAGCTGGATGAGCAAGCATGTGAACTGAACTGCGCCTGGCCTAACGCGCCGATGCCGCGTTTGCCGTGCAACAATCGTTCTCTATGGCTGGTCTCTATGGCTGAGGCAGGCGAGATCACTCGGTTGCTCCGGGAATGGAAGGAGGGCCAATCCGGGGCTTTTCAAGAGCTGGTTCCGCTAGTCTATCCGGATCTGCGGCGCATCGCTTATGCCTGTTTGCAACGCGAGCATCCCGGGCACACGTTGCAAGCCACCGGTCTGGTTCACGAGTTGTACCTGCGGCTCTGTAATCAGCGGTCGCCGAACTGGGCGGACCGGGCGCATTTTTTCACTTTTACAGCGAAGATCATGCGCATGATTCTGATCGATCATGCGCGCCGCAACCTGCGGGAGAAGCGCGGAGGTCACAACGAGCGCGTACCCCTGAGCGACCAGCGTCTTTCGGATCAGCTTCCGTGGTTCAACTTAAACGGGCCGGAGTATATCGATCTCGATTCCGCGCTGGATGAGTTGGAGAAGATCGATAAACGCAAGGCGCAGATGGTGGAATTGTGCCATATACTGGGATGCACCACGCAAGAATCGGCCGAGATATTGGAGGTTTCTCTCGCGACGGCGGAACGCGATCTGAGATTCGCGCGCGGATGGCTCTACAACCGGCTCCGTCCCGGCCTTGGTCCAAACGAGGCGCCCCGCCATGCCTGATGCCAAGTCCAGCGACTACTGGCGCCTAGTGGAGGAAATCTTCCATGAAGCGCTCGATGTCCCGGTCGGGGCGCGGGCTTCCTTCATTCGCGAGCGCTGCGGCGGCGATCCTGCGATGGAACGGGAAGTTCGGGGGACGCTCGCCGGTTACGAGGAGCAGGAGCGCATCAGCTTGCTGCGCGCGAGTCGGCCGCTCGAGGGCTCCCGCGTAGGCGCTTTTGAAATTGTCAGGAAAATCGGCGAAGGCGGCATGGGCGCGGTGTACCTGGCGCGGCGGGTGGAAGATTTTGAGCAGCGTGCCGCCATCAAGCTGATTAGCGGAACTCCGGCCGCTGCCGCCCTCATGGCCGAGCGCTTCCTCGAAGAACGCCAGATCCTGGCGGGGCTCGAGCATCCCAATATCGCGCGGTTGCTCGATGGCGGCGTCACTCGCGACGGCCAACCGTACCTGGTGATGGAGTACGTGGAAGGCGTGAGGCTGGACGAATGTTGCGAATCGCACCATCTTTCCGTCCGGCAGCGGCTGGAGCTGTTCGGCATGATTTGCGCGGCGGTGCATTACGCGCATCAGCATCTGGTGATTCATCGCGACCTGAAGCCCGGCAACATTTTGGTCAATGCGGCGGGTGAGCCGAAACTGCTGGATTTCGGCATCGCGAAGGTGCTGGCCCCTCCGGGTAGCGGCGCCGAACAGACGCTCACGATGATTACCAGTCTGCTGCTCACGCCGCAATACGCGAGTCCGGAGCAAATCCAGGGATTGCCCTGCACGGTCGCCAGCGATGTTTATTCGCTGGGTGTGATTCTGTATGAACTGCTGGCCGGCCGCGGGCCGTTCTCGGCCACTGCATCGAGCGCGGCGGAGATGATCGCGGCCGTCGTCACGAGCGAAGCGCAACGGCCCAGTTCGCTCGCCCCCGCGGATCGGAAAGCCCCGTTGCGCGGCGATCTGGATAGCATCGCGATGAAGGCGCTCGCCAAGAAGCCAGAGGACCGCTACGGATCGGTAGAGCAGTTCTCCGAAGATATTACGCGGCATCTGGACGGCTTACCGGTAATCGCGGTGGAGGGTACGCGCGTCTATGTGGCTCGCAAATTTCTGCGCCGTCATCGCGTGGGTGTCGCGTCGGTCATTTTCATTCTGCTGCTGCTGATTGCTGGCTTAGCGGGAACCCTGTGGCAAGCTCGGGTGGCGGACAAGGAACGCGCTCTGGCCGAGCAGCGTTTCTCCGATTCGAGAAAGCTGGCGAATTATCTTTTGTTCCCGCTTTACGATGCGGTCCAAGCGCTGCCCGGTTCCTTGCCAGTTCGGGCCGGCATGGCGAGCCAATCTCTGCTTTACCTGGATCGTTTGGCTGCCGCAAAAGGGCAGGATCGCGCTTTGAGTCTGGAGTTGGCCGAAGGCTACCTCAGGCTCGGCGAAATCCTGGAAGCGCCGCTCGGCGGTGGCGACAGTTTGGGCAACGCAAGTGAGGCTTACGAAAGCGATCAAAAGGCGATCGGCATTCTGGACACGCTCGAACGCGAGAACGCTAGCGACGTGCGCGTGCAACAGGATTTGGCACGTGCGTACTTCCAACTCGGACCGGCATTGAATCTTCTGGGGCACAACCGCGATGCGATCGCAAAGCTGAATCAGTCGACGGCGATTTTCGAGCGCCTGGTTGCGGCGAACCCGCGCGATCTGGATCGTCAGGTGGATGCCGGCCAAGCCTATGTCGCGCTGATGGACGTGATCGGCAGCCCGGGCGGCGGCTTGACCGAACAGGGCGCCACCGATCGAGTGCTGGCTGCCGCGCAAAAGGCGCGCGCCCACCTGGAGGCTGCTTTGGCCATCTCGCCCGAGGACGCTCGCGCATTGCTCAGCCTTTCCCGAGCGGAGAATCTAGCAGGCACGGTGCAGATGATGCTGGATCCGCGGCTGGGAATCGCGACCATTCGGAAAGGACTGGAGGCCTTAAGCCGGCTTCCGCCCGCGGAGCGCGATACGCCGGAAGCCGAGATTAATCGAGCGCGCATGGAGAACATGATCGCATTCGGCGAAGCGCAGATTGGCGAATATGCCGACGCGCTCCGCATGCTCGAACATCCGCGCCAGGTGTACGATCGCACCGCGACGGTGGATCCCAAAAACGCTACGAATGCTCGCAGGCGAATGAATGTGTACCGGACGCTGGCGATGGTTCAGTTGGCGCTCGGCAACAAGAATGAAGCCCTGAGCGACTATCAAAAGTTAATCGATCTCAGCAATGCGCTGGCGGCCATCGATCCTTCGAAAGCGTCCAATTTTGTGATCGGCGCGGAAGCGCAAGGACGAGCTGCAAAAATTCTGGCATCCGAAGGACGTATGGACCAGGCCGCGCAGTATTCGAAGGCCAGTATCGCGACACTCGAGCGAATCGCCGATCAGCCCGATGCAGCGGCACAGAATCTGAGCGAGGCGGCGATCGTTTTGATGGCGACTCCGATTGCAGCCTTGCGGGATTACCGGCGAGCGCTCGGTTATGCTCAACGCGCCTACGATTTGTCGGGAGGCAAAGAGCCGGGCGCGATTGTCTATCTTGCACAAGCCTACGCCAACAATGGAGAAGCAAGCAAGGCTCTGGAAACCGTGGAGCGGGGACTCGCCTTGGTTCCCCCGCCCCCGCCCGGCGCGCAACCTTCCGAGGTTCGCAAAACGCTGGAGGACCAGGCACGCGATATCAAGATTCTGATCCAGACGGGCCGATTGCCCGCAGGATTTAATCAATAAAACACGCCGGCCTACGATTCGCGCTAACGCTTTTCAGGTGTTTCTCTCAGATACCAACCTGCGCACGATCCGTTATACTTACGCCTGAAGATGCCCGACAATCCGGCTGAACTCGAGGCAGTGGCTGGCCCACTGAAAGGCAGCGCGATCCCGCTGACGGAAAACGAGACGTCGCTGGGGCGGGAACCTTCCAACGACGTCGCGCTGTTGGATGCGGCGGTGTCGCGCAAGCACTGCGTCATTACGTACAGCGAGGGGCAGTTCAAGATTCAGGACCTGAATAGCCGCAACAGTACGTTCGTCAACGGCGTTCCGGTCACGGAACGCACGCTCGATTCGGGCGATGAAATCAAGATCGGAAGCTCGTTGTTCGTGTTTGTGCTCTCCAAAGCAGAGGCGGAAAAGGATGTCTCCACTTCGGTGGAGTTCGAAAGGACCGATGCCGGCGCCGGGTCCACCATCATCCTGCGCAAGCAGGATGCGCGGTACCTGCGGGACCTGGAGAAGATCTCGTTTGAAAACGGCAAAAGCAACCGCACGGTGCGGGATTTGGACGTGCTGCTGCGGATCAGCAAAGCCGTGAACTCGGTGCGCGGACTGGAAGTTCTGGAAAAGAAGATTCTGGAATCTATTTTTGAGGTCGCACCGGCCGATCGCGCCGCGATCCTGCTGTGCGAGCATGGCGCGGAGGAATGGACTTCGGTGTTCGGGTGGGACCGGCGCGGGGGCGCCAATCAGCCGGTGCAAGTGAGCCGCACGATCGTTTCGCAGGTGCTTTCCGACGGCGTGGCGATTCTTTCCAACGACCTTCCCGCCGAGGAATCCTTTTCCGACACCGCCAGCATCGTCGAGCGGCGAATTCGCAGCGTCCTGGCGGTGCCGCTGGAGGTGTTCGAGCGCATCCTGGGTGTGATTTATCTGGACTCCTCGAATCCCGAGGCGCGCTTCGACGAGGATCACCTGCAATTGCTGACCGGGATCGGAAGCATTGCGGCCGCGGCGCTCGAAAACGCGCGGCGGATGGAGTCGCTGGAGCAAGAGAACCGCCGGCTGCAAGAGGAGATCAGCCTGGAGCACAACATGGTGGGCGACAGCCCGCGCATGCGCGACGTATACCAGTTCATCGCGCGCGTGGCGCCGCGCGACATCACGGTGCTGATTTACGGCGAAAGCGGTACGGGCAAAGAGTTGGTGGCGCGCGCCATCCATCGGGCAAGCAGCCGCGCCAGCAAGCCGTGCGTGGCCATCAACTGTGCCGCGCTGGCGGAAAACCTGCTCGAAAGCGAGCTGTTCGGCCACGAAAAGGGTGCGTTCACAGGCGCGATCGCGCAGAAAAAGGGCAAGCTCGAAATCGCCGAGGGCGGGACGGTGTTCCTGGATGAAATCGGCGAGCTGGCGCCGCTCTTGCAAGCCAAGCTCCTGCGCGTTTTGCAGGAGCGCGAGTTCGAACGCGTCGGCGGGACGCGCACCATCAAGCTGGACGTGCGGCTAGTGGCGGCCACCAATCGCGACCTGGAGGAAGAGGTCAAGAAAGGACGCTTCCGTGAGGATCTGTTCTACCGGCTGAACGTGGTCGCGCTGCGGATGCCCGCGTTGCGCGAGCGGCGCGAGGACATTCCGCTCCTGGCCAGTTATTTTGCCGCGAAATTCTCGCAACGCTCCAACCGGCCGGTATTGGGAGTCTCGCCGCCGGCGCGGGCCTGCTTGGTGAGCTATGACTGGCCAGGCAACGTGCGGGAGCTGGAGAATGCGATCGAGCGCGCGGTAGTGCTGGGTTCGTCCGATATGATTCTGCCGGAGGATTTGCCGGAGGCGGTGCTCGAAAAGGCGGAGGCATTTGCGTCGGGCGCGAGCATGACCGCGTTCCATGACGCGCTGCGCGAGGCCAAGAAGGAGCTGATCCTGAACGCATTCGAACAGGCGCAGGGCCGCTATACCGAGGCGGCGAAGCTGCTGGGGCTGCATCCCAATTATCTGCACCGGCTGATCCGCAATCTGAACATGAAGCAACTGCTGCAAAAGGCGGCGGGGGAGTAGGGCACGTGCGTCCGCTCGCGCGCGATTGGCTATTGGCTATTGGCTTTTGGCCGGGCTACACGAGTGCTTTCCACGGCGATGCGGAGAGCGGTGGGCAATTTTGACGCGACCGCCACGACCGCTTTGTACGGCCATCCGGGAACGATGAAGAGCTTTCGCCGGCGCAATCCTTTGAGCGATTCGTCGACCACAAACTCCGGCTGGAACCACAGCCAGGCGGGCGCGAGGTGATGGCGGTCAACCTTGCTCGAGTCATGAAACTCCGAATAGGTGTAGCCCGGACAAAGCGCCTGGAGCTGGACGGCCGATCCCGCGCTTTTTAGTTCGAGGTGCAGCCCTTCGGTGAACGCAGTCATCCAGCTTTTAGTGGCGCCGTAACTGGAGCCCCGGTTGGCATGAACGAAGGCCGCGACGGAGGCCACGTTGATGACGGCGCCGGAATTCTTCGCCGTCATGTTGCGCAGAGCAGCGTGAGTCAATCGCATAGTCGCGTTGATATGCAGCCGGTGCATGCG
>JASIGB010000850.1:0-5480 GCA_030045355.1 Bryobacteraceae bacterium | reverse complement strand
TTGATCAATCTCTTCGATCTGATCGTGTGGGCCGTTCTGCTGCTGGCCTGGCTTGCGCCCATGGTCGGCAAGCTGGTGAGCGGCGAGATCGGCGCGCAGCCGGGCTCGGGGCGCGCCTTGGCGATTTTTGCCCTTGCGTTTTTTGCGTTGTACGATTTCGGCCGCTATCTCGCGCATCAGCGAGCCATCGACATTCTCAACGCGCGCGAATACCAGGGCGGCCCACCGATCCGAACCGCCGCCTTTCCGGGCCCCGCCGTCAGCCCGTTCGAGTGGCAAGGCTGGATTGAGCGGCCGGAGTTTGTGATGCACTTCGCGGTCAACGTGCTCCAGCAGTTCGACCCCAGTGCGGGCCTAACCATTTACCAGGCGTCACCCGGCCCCGCCATCGACGCCGCGCGCGAGGCCAAGCCCGTGGCCATCTTCCTGCGCTTCTCGCAGTACCCGCTGTGGTCGGTGACCCCAGTCGGCGAGCCCGCCGGTTCGCACGAGGTGGCCGTAACCGATTGGCGCTTTCCCTTCAGCGCGCAAGCGCTCGAAGACGCCTCCGATCGCGTGATCTCGTCGTCGTTTTCCTACGGGACTAACACGACGCGCGAGTTTAAGTAAGAAAATCGAACAGCGTGGTGCGCGGCAATTGGGCCTCTGATTCGAGCGCGGCCTGGAGTTGCGTTTGCGCCTGCGTCATGTTCGTGATGTCTTCGGCCTCATTGGCATCCTGTATGCCGGCCAGCTGCGTCTGCAGTTGCGTGGTGTAGTTTTGGCCGAAGGTGAGCGCCCCCTGCACCTGGTCCTGCACGTTGCCATAGAAGGCGAGCTGCTGGTTGAGATAAGTGCTTGCAGTCTCCAGATTCGCCATCGCCCCGCTGATCTGGGTGTCACTGTTAGACTGGAGCCCTTGCATGAGGTCGACAATGGAGTCGAATACGTTGTCCTGCGCATTGGAGCTGTCGAAAATCTGCTGCGCGGTCAAGGCCACGGGAAAGCTAGTGCCGTCCGGGCTAAGGATTTCACGCGTGGAAGCCGAGCCTTGATAGGCGCTGACTGGGCTGCTTTGCGACAGGTCGATGGTGTAGGGCGTGGTTTGATCGGTGTCGCCGGCGAAGATGTACCGCCCTTGCACGGTGGTATCGGCGATCGCGACCAGTTGCTGCAGGATGGAGCCCAGCTCGTTGGCCAAATCCACGCGCCCATCCGCGTTCGTGGTGTCGCTCAATCCCTCGGAGCCGTAGGTCTGGGCCTGCTCGACTAACGTGACAGCGGACTCCAGTCCGGATTCGGCGGTATTCACCTCCGTCTGCACCTGGTCCAGATTCGTGTCGTCCTGGTTGGTTTGGCTCAATTCCGAATTCAACTGCCAAAGGTCGGCGATTTCGGAAGGATCGTCTGAGACGTTGTTGATCTGGAGTCCGGTAGTCAGCTCCGTCTGGTCGGTTTGAAGACTTTGCTGGATCTGGTTCAGCCCGGCGAGAAAACTTTGTGCCGCGGGGTCGAGAGAACTGATCATATTTCACTCCTATGCACTGGTGACCGGAGGCAGGATATTGATGACGTCCAGCGACAAATCGTTCAGCGTGCTGATCATCTTGGAAATCGCGTCGTACGAGCGTTCGTATTCCAGCACGTTCTCGGCCTGCTCATCGAGCGAGACGCCGGAGGTTTGCTGGCGCAGCGTTTCGGCCTGGCTCAACAGGGACTGATCGGTACTGCTGTTGTCTTGCGCCGTGGAAAGATCGTCCCCCACCTGACCGCCAATATTGCCGTAGGCCTGCGCGAATGTGTAGCCGCCGACCCCCGTCGCGTTGGCCAGCGCCGCCAGCGCCAGCGCGTTTCCGGTTCCACCCGTGGCGCCGGGTGACGCGGCGGCGATCTGATCGGGCGTGAGCGAATTTACGCTCAGCGTAAGGGCCGCGCCGTCGGAGGCGTTATAAGCGAACAGATCGGTGCTGGGCGACGCTCCGCTTTCGTCGACGCCCTGATCGAGCGTGGTATTCACCTGGTCGGCCAAGGTTTGCGCCAGCGTATTCAGGCCGCTCAAGTAAGAAGGAATCAGATTGTTATTGTCATTGATTTGCGCGCCCAGTTGTCCGCCGGTGAGCTGGGATGTGATGTCGGCGCCCGTGCTGCTGAGGATCGCGGTTTGCGGCGAGGAGAAATCGCCTTGAATGGCGAAGCTCTGATCGCCCATCACCAGCGGCGTTTGGCCGCCCAGGTACACCGACACCTGGCCGTTGCCTTGTTGCAGCACCGTGAAATTGACGTACTGGGAAAGCTGATCGAGCGCTGAATTCAACTGCGCGTCCACGCCTGCGTCCACTCCCCCGCCGAGGTCTACCGGATTATCGGCGTTGATCTGCGCGATGGTCGTCCCCAATTGATTGATGGCCTGGATGGTGCTGCTGGTGGACTGTTGCAGATCGGTCTGCTCGCTAAGCAGCTGGCTGGCCGTTTGGTTGAAGTTCTGCGCGAGCGTTTGGGCATCGTTCAAGACCGTTTGGCGCGCAACGGTGTCGTTGGGAGTAACGCTCAATTGGGAGAAGCTGTTGAAGAGCGCCGTCATGGCGGGCGCAATGCCCGAACTGGTGGAAAGGCTGAAGTAGTTTTGCACCGTGCTCAGGTCCGAAACCTGTTGCTGGTCGTAGGAGTAGGCCGTCTGTTGCGTGCGCACGGACTGTTCGAGGAACTGGTCGCGAGTGCTCTGCGAGGCGCCTAACTCCACGCCCCCAGGACTGCCGGTCTGCACGTTGAACGGCTGCGCCACCAGCGTTGCCACCTGAGTGGCGTAGCCAGGGGTGTTCGCGTTCGTGACATTGTTCTCCGTTACCTCCAACGCGCCCTCATAAACTTGCAGCGCGGTGGCAGCGTTGATCATTGATGTGGCAAGGTCACCCATGGTCTTTATCCGTGCAGTGCGATGCTTCCGGCGCTCGACGGCGGAGGCGGCAGTTGCGCGCCGGCGGCCGTGTAATTGGCCGGCGCCTCGTCGGGCGCGAGCAGGCGCGCCAACCCGGCGTAGAACTTGCCGGCATTCCTGAGCAGTCCCTCCACCGATCGAAGGCTGCGGCGCAGGGCCACGACTTCCGTTTCGATTACCTGCCGCGTCAGGCCGTGCCAGATCGGCGATTCTGAGCTGATATCGAGTTGCCGCAGACATTCCACGGCAATATTCAGGTCCGCCGCGCAGGCGTCGATCGTTTCAAGACTGGGGTGCGTCAATCGCGCGCGCATCCGTTCCAGGATCGTGCGCGCTTGGCGGACACGGTCGATCTGTTGGCGGGCGTGCGACATAGGTTTCGATCCGGGTTTCGATCAGTTGGGCTCCATCAGGTGCTTAGGACCCAGAAGGCGCTTCCGCCAAACTCGATCGCGTGTTGAATAATACTGCCGCTGACCGCGTAGGAATCCACCTGGTACTGTCCGCTCGAGACCGCCGCGGCCAGTTTCGCCAGCTTCGCGACATGTGCCACCGAACCGCTCAGCGCGGAGGCTAGGTAGCTGCTCAGGTTCGAGAGTTGCGCCCGGTCCGTGGGCCTGGAAACCGGTTGGGGAAGCTGGCTCGATGCGGCGGCCCCAACCGCCATTGAGTTCCAGAGCGAGTTGGAATCAGCATTTGGGCGGGATATTTTCATGCTTCGCAGCCATTCGACTCAGGCTCTGTTCCCGAGCGCTGCTCACAGGTCGGCCTCCTCTGCTCTCTTATCGTCGCCATCCCTGCCAATTCCAGAGAATAAGGCGAGAATTCGAAGGGAGGTATCCCCTAGGGCTAACGAAGCGTGGGCACTGCGATGCGCCACCACCGGCCCAGAAACCCTCCACTGCCGGTTTCCGCGCGCGCAGGTTCCGCCTCCAGCGCGGTGCGGTTCATCTTCTGGTTGCAAAAGGCCACCAACGCGTCTTCGTCGTAGCCGATCGCCAGCGCATACTGCCGCACATAGCTGGTAGTAAAGATCCCACCCGGGAGCTGGTCAAAGCGCTCGCTCTCGATCGCTTCCAGAAAACGCGAGCCGATCTTGGTACTCTGTGCGATCGTATCGAGCGACACTCCGGCACGTTTGCGAAATCTCGGCAAATCGAGCTCCAGTTCCTGCGCCCGCTGGGATGAAACAGAAGATGACATAGCGACAGACCTTATACACCTTATCGGTTGGTAGTAAAGGGACCATGATAACGAATTTGCGCCGCTTTGTGTCGGATGGGCCGGCTCAACCCGGTCCAGGCCAGGGGACCGGACCAACCAAGCCAGAGGAACGCCCCATGCTCGCCGCTTGGCCGACTGTGCTACATTGGCCAAGTATGCGGACTTTGGCGGTGCTCGTTCTTGGAATGGTTTCGATCTTGAGCGTCGGCTGCAATGGTCCCGATGGCGTGCACTTGCAGGCACCCGTGCAGGGCGAATGGTCGAATTTTCATAACGATAAGAATCAAGTCAGTCTGGACGCGCGAAAGTCTCCCGAAAAAGAGCCCCCCGAGAAATAGTTCCCTGGTTTTTTCCCCACGGCTGCGTGCTGCGCTCTTTCGACGGAACTGGCCTGAGCAGCTTCATCCTGCGATAGAGACGGGGTCTTGTTCGCGGGATACACAACACCGGCCCACGTGGACGTTCTAGACGGCGCGCTCCCACCACGGCGGAGGTATTGTGGGGGCACGGCGGTGTCCACAAGCGATCACCCCCGGCCAACGAGATTTCGCCAAGAAACCACGAGAAAACGGCGACTTTGAGAACGCCGCGCCCGAACGTCCGCCTGTGGCCTCAGCCAGGCGGCGATTTCGAAGATGGAAGTGCGCAGCAGAAACCCAGCCACTAAGACGATGTCATAAACAAGAAGGTAGCGCCGTCCGTTGTGGCTAATGAAGAATTCGCGCAGGCTCTTCAGCTTGTTGTCGCGAACCTCGGGCGATTGCTGCGCCAGGCTGCGACCGTCGTAATGCACGACCTGCGAGCGCGGTGAATAGACGATTTTCCAGCCGGCGTGACGCAGACGATCGCAAAGTTCCAGGTCCTCGCCGTAGAGGAAATAGCTTTCGTTGAAGATCTGCTCGCCCAGCGCGGAAGCTCTCAGCAACATGCACGCGCCGCTCACCCAGCCCACCACGAGATCGGTGTTTGCGTCGCGCTCCAAATACAGCGGCGGAGGCAGAAAGCGCACTGGCAGCAAGCGATAGAGCAGCAGAAAATGACAGGTCACGTTCCACAGGTTCGGGACGTCGCCGCCCGTCCAGCGCTGGAACGAGCCATCGGCATTCAGCAGCCGGCAGCCCAGCGCCGCGACATCGGGATGATCCTCCAAATCCGCGATCATCCGGTCCACGGCGTGGTCCAGAATCACGGTATCGGGATTCAACAGCAGCACGTACTCGCCCCGGCACAGCCGGTAGGCCTGGTTGTTGGCCTTTCCGAACCCCCGGTTGTCGCGGTTGGCAATGACGCACGCCTTCGGGAATCGTTCCCGTATCATCTCCACGCTTCCGTCGCTCGACGC
>JASIGB010000849.1:0-2778 GCA_030045355.1 Bryobacteraceae bacterium | reverse complement strand
TTCCGCTCCTGGCTCGATCCGGTTCTGATCATGCTGGCCATCCCCATGGGATTCGTCGGCGTGCTGATTATTCTTCCTCTCACGCACACCACGCTTAACGTCATGTCGCTGATGGGTGTGCTGATGCTGATCGGCATCGCGGACTCTAACAGCATCCTGATCGTGGATTTCGCGCACAAGCTGGAAGAGCAGGGCCTGCCGGTGAAAGACGCCGTGGTGACAGCCTGCCGAGTGCGCCTGCGGCCGATTCTCATGACGTCGCTGGCCACCATCATCGGCATGATTCCCATGGCGCTGAAGCTGGGCGAAGGCGGTGAACAGTACACGCCCATGGCGCGTGCCATCATCGGCGGCCTCACCACTTCGGTGCTGCTCACGATATTCATTGTTCCGGCCGCCTATCTGCTGGCTTATGGAAGGAGAAGAAGGAATGTTCCCCAAGCTTAAGCGAGCCGTCTTGCTACTCGCGATTCCGGCGGCCGCGCTGGCTCAAATCGCGCCCATGCTGACGCTCCAGCAAGCCGAGCAATTGGCCATCAAGAATCATCCGCAGATTCAGGCCGCGCAGAACGAAATCAATTTCGCCAATCAACAGGTGGTAATCAACCGCGCCCCCTACTTTCCGGGCATCACCGGCGTGGTCACCGGATCGCAAGCCGAATTTCGTTCGAGAATCGGCGCCGGAGATCTTACGGACTCGCGCCTGTTCAACCGCGAAGGCCAGGGCGTGGTGATCCAGCAGTTGATCACGGACTCCGGCCGTACTCCAAATTTAGTAGCGAGCGCGCGTTTGGAGGCGCAAGCGGTGACACAAACCGCGACCGCGACCCGCTACACCGTCTTGCTGGACGTGAATCGCGCGTACTTTGACGTGCTGCGCGCGCAGGAGACGATCAAGGTGGCGCAGCAGACGGTCACCGCGCGCCAAACCGTCGACACCCAGATCACGGAACTGGCGAAAAACAAGCTGCGCTCCGAGCTGGACGTCTCGTTGGCGGACGTAAACGTGTCCGAGGCCAAGCTCCTGTTGCTGCGCGCGCAGGACAGCGTAGCGGGCGCGCTGGCCGAACTGGGCCGCGCCATGGGCTCCGATCAGCCGGCCAATTATCAGCTCACCGGCGAACCGCTGCCGTCCAGTCCGCCGCCCACGGCCGATATGCTGGTCGCGCAGGCCATAGACAACCGCCCCGAGCTGGCCTCGCTTCGGGCTTCGCGCGAATCCGCCTACAAGTTCTACTATGCTGAACGAGACCTGAAACGGCCCACGGTGAGCGCGATCGCGGAGGCCGGCTACACGCCCTATATTCAGAATCCGACCTCGACGCCCATTCCTCCCGAATATGAAGGCGTGGGAGTGAATGCCAGTATTCCCATCTTCAACGGCCATCTTTTCTCGGCACGCGAAGAAGCCGCCTACCAGCACGCGCTCGAAGCCGACCAGAAGCTGCGCGATGAGCAGGAGCGGATTTCGCGTGACGTGCGCGTGGCCTGGGCCAGCGCCACCGACGCCTACCAACGCATCGATGTTACCGCGCAATTCTTGCGCTCGGCCACGCTGGGTCTCCAGTTGGCTCAAGGTCGTTACGACCTGGGGCTAGCGTCCATCGTGGAATTGACGCAGTCCCAGTTGAACGTCACCAACGCCGAGATTGAAAATCTCAACGCCAAGTACGATTATCAGATTCAGTACGCCGCGCTCCAATTCACGATCGGCTCCCTCCGCTAACTTTCAGCCGGCTTCATTCCGCGAGGTCCAGCGGCTTCCCTTGCGCCGCACGGGTGTCGTGCTCGCCATTCCGCCGCTTGGCATGCTGCTCCTGCTGGTTTGGCAAGTCTTGCTCGGGCACCCGTGGGGAAAAGCGCCGATGTCCAACGGCAACGTGATCGGCTGGACCATATTTCTGTGGCTGATTTATTTGCGGCTGATTACGGTGCGGCTGGTCACCGAGGTCCGCGGCGATGGATTGATGGTCGGCCTGCGCGGTTTGTGGCGCAAGCGGCGCGTCCCGCTGGACCGCATTCAATCGGTGGAGATCATCGATCACGATCCGGTACGCGAGTTCGGAGCTTACGGAGTCCGGACCACGCGCGCGGGCACGGCTTATCTTGCAGGGGGCGCGGGAGGGGTCCGGATCACGCTCGCCGGCGGCAAGAAACTGGTGGTGGGATCGCGCCGCCCGGACGAACTGGCCCAAGCGCTGCGCGAGCGCGTGCAACGGCAATCCTAGTGTTGAAAAGGCCAGCCGCGCGTCGCGCCCAAGGCCGCCGCGCCGCGCGCGATTTCACGATTCCTGGCCGCGAAGAACATGGCTGCCGCGTGGAGCTGAGAGGCGTTTACCGGCGCTGCGGAGGTTTGCTGCGCTTGGCTTCGCGCCGGCCTTTGCATCGTCTGTCGCGGCGGCACCGCCCACATGCGCAACAGCGTTACTACTGCTGTAACCCCAATGATGAGCCCTGAGAAAATTGACAGCGGTTTATCGAACCAGTCGCCGTATTCCCATGCCAGCATCGCGAATCGAAAACCGGTGGGGACGAAAACGCAAATGCCAGCGTGTAAAACCAGTTCCTCAAGCGAGGCTGTTCATACAATGTAAAGACGAATTTCTGAAATGGTTGAGTCATGCTTCCCATTCCTTGCCCGCGCAGTGTGCAAGCGATGAAATATTTCGACAGCTTTAAATTAGTCCAAGCCTACTCGGGAAGCCATACTAGCGGCGCTGTAAATTTGCGCCTGGCTTGTTCGGTAGCGCGGCACAGGCACACCGGTAGTAACACCAC
>JASIGB010000848.1:0-4433 GCA_030045355.1 Bryobacteraceae bacterium | reverse complement strand
ATAGTAGGGCAGGGCCGGGACCAGCTTGGCCGCGAACTCGATTGGCACACGCCGAAACAGGTTTTCTTGCTCTTGATGAGTCAGGTCGAGCAAAACGTCCGCCGCCACGGTGGGGTCCAATCGCGCCAGAATCGCGACGGCGCGATCCCAGTGCCCGCGCGAAATGATGGTGTGAAGCTCCTCGGCTTCCTGCAGCTTCATGGCGGCTTTCGTCTTCAGATTAGGCGAGCGGGCGTGAAAAAGTCATGTTGCTTCAACTCACGCCGCGTTCAAAACAGGTAGGATAGAAATCGGAGGAATGGGTGAGTGGTTGAAACCGGCGGTCTTGAAAACCGTTAGCGGGGTAACTCGCTCGGGGGTTCGAATCCCTCTTCCTCCGCCATCCCGCTACGGGATCGCGACGGTGCGGACCGATTCCGAAGTCGTTACGCCATCCTTGCCGGTCACTTCCAGGCGGATGCTCACGTCGTTCGTCTTGGGCGTGTAGGCGACGTAGCCGTCATGAAGCTGGGATGGGTCGAACGGCACGGACTCGGTGATGCCTTCCTCAGTGATTTTCATCTCGCCCTTCTCGGACGTGGCGATGCGATCGGACTGGCGATTCCAGCGAATTTCCAACTGGTGCGGAAGCGCCTTCACGGTGAGCCCGAGGCCGGAATCGTCGCTCGCCGCGGTGTCGGCGCTCGTGCTGGCGACGGTTGCTGCCTGAGGGGCGGCTGGGGGTTCTGCAGGCGCGGCGGTCACCGCACTGCCTCGGTTGGCCACATACTGGATGGTCGCAATCGCGAGGCCTGCCAAGATCACGGTCGGCGCCAAGCGTCCCCAGTGAATTCCGCTCTCGGTAGGTGGCGGGATCGGCGGAGGCGGCATTGTAAAATCGGAAATTCGCGGCAGCGGAGTAGGCGGAGGGACCTCGGAAGCCTGGGCTTGGCTCGAATGCCGGGACGCCGCTACGGACGCCCCTACCGGTGAATGATCGATGGGATCGGGATAGCGCCAGCCAGGGTGCCCGCTGGCCAATTGTTCCGCATCGAACGGGAATCCGAATCCGAAATCACGTGGACGCACGTCGCCGCCGTCAGAATAAAAGAGAGCGGCGTCGCTTTCGTTGCCGCGGGAGGTCTGAATCAATAAGGCCACATTTCCCGTTGCGCTAAATAGCTTGCTGAGGGCTCCCAAGTCCTCCGGATTCAGGTTCAGGCGGCCGTCGCGCCGCGAGCGAAAAAACCCCACCACCCTTTGTCCAGGGCCTTGTTCGGGCCGCTGTTCGGCGCGTGGTTCGGAAGTGCCTTGCGCTTTATGAAGAGCAGCCTCGAGATCGCCGAGGGCCAGGCCGCCTGTCCAGCCATCGCCGGGCTCCAGCAGTTGAAAATCCTCCACCACCGTGGCGTGGAACGGTGTATCAATGCCGCGGCCGAGCAGAATCCCCTGCGCCTCGCCGCTTCCGCCGCGGTTGACCGCGCGCAACACACTGGCATTCAGGCGCGCGACCGCTTTGATGTTCAGGTGAATCGCAAAATCGTCGGTTGCGCGCCAAACATAAAACTTGCCGGGATCGGGTGCAATCGCTGGGCTCATGGTCAATTCCCTTGACCAGATCATGAGGCAGGATGGTCCTGGGGGGAATCGGCACTTTGTACCGGTACCCAGTGGTACCAGGTCAGAACCTCCGATAGGCTCAAGCCTACGGAGATACACTGGTTGCGTGGAAAACAAAGATCCGTCGCTGACGCGCCGCGGCGTATTGGCGGGAGGCGTCGCATTGGCGGCGCAAACCGGGACGCTGTTGGCCCAAAATAAGCCGGCGCAAAATGCGGCTCCCTCGAATCCTGCCGTCGCAGGGCGTAAATTTCGTGGATGGGTTTCGCGCGGAACCGGCCCTGGCCGGACCACGCTCCAGGAACTGACGCTGCGCCCGATCAGCGGACGGCAGATCCTGGTGCGAACCGAAGCCACGAATCTTTGTTACTCGGTTTCGAGCGACGTGCTGGGACTCGCGCAGCCCGGATTTGGCCCGCCGCCGGGGTCTAACGAAAAAGCTCCGCCGCGCCCGGCTTCGCCCGCATTTACGGCGATGTCGCGCATGGCGATCATTCAGGGCCATGGCGGCGTGGGGGTTGTGGAAGCGGTGGGCCCGGACGTGCGTCGTGTCGAAGTGGGCGATCGCGTGTGCGTCTCCGGCACACCACAGTGCGGCAACTGTTATCAGTGCCTGCGCGGGCGCGCGGACATGTGCCAGTTCCTCGGCCGGCAAGGGCCGAACGATTTAGTTCCGATCGCCGACATGCGTGATGGCACGCCGGTTTACGCCAACTCGCACATCGGCGGGCTGGCCGAACTGATGGTGACGTTCGAAGAGTGGGTGGTGCCGGTGTTCACGAAGGCGCCGGCGGTGGATCTTGAAATGGTGTGCAGTTGCGTGGCTGTAGCGGGCCTGGGGTGCACCGCATCGCAGGTGCTGGCGGACGTGGCGGTCGGGTCCATTGTCGCGGTAGTGGGCTGTGGCCCTCTAGGATTGAGCGCGATTCAGGGCGCACGCATCGCGGGCGCTTCGGAAATCATCGCGGTCGAGCCGATTCGCGTGCGGCGCGAAGTCGCGCTCAAGGTCGGGGCTACGCACGTACTCGATCCCAACGCCGAAGGCGACAAGCTGGTGGAGAGGGTTCGCGAACTTTCGAACGGTCCGAATAACCGGCTGTGGGCCGGCGGACGCGATTCCGGCGGATTGCTGGGTGGCGCGGGCGCGGATTTCGTCGTCGAAGCGGTGGGAGCGGATCGCGCCAAACCCAAGCTCGAAGCCGGCCCCGATCCCACCGGGATTCTCCCGATCCAGCAGGCTTATATGATGTGCGCGCCCGGCGGCCACATCGTCACCACCAGCCTGCCCGCGGGCGGTCTGACGTTGCCGGCGGTGGTCTTCACGATCGGCGGACGCACGCATCACGCCGGACAATACGGCGGCGCCAACCCGATGCGCGACATCCCGCGCTTCGTGGAGCTGCTCGATAAGGGCCAGTTCGACGCGAAATCGCTGGCCACAACCGTGGTATCGATCGAAGGAATGCTGGACGCGTATCAGCAGGTGATCGACCGCACCACGATCACCGCCATCATGACCGCGTAATGGACGTTCGCATTCGCCGCGGCCACGCCGAAGACGCGGAGTTTCTGGCCTGGGTGATGCTCGCCGCGTCACGGGCCCATATGACGCGCGGGCTCTGGGACCTGATTATTGGCGCCGACGAAGGAAGGTGCCTGGATTACCTGAAACGCCTGTCGCTTGCCGAGCCGCGGTCTCTCTATCATTGCGAAAGTTTCCTGGTGGCCGAAGCGGACGGCATACCCGCGGCGGCGCTGTCTGGATTCTCGATTCAGGATGCCTGGGCGATCGCGGGCAAGGCGATGTCCAATGTGCAGCGCGACTTGGGCTGGAGTGAAGAACAGACCGCCGCGTCTTATCAGCACGCCGGTCCCATCTGGGCCAATTGCCTGCCGCCTGATGGGGGAGCGGATTTCGCGATTGAGAGTGTGGCAACGGTACCCGAATATCGCCAACGGGGATTGGTGCGCGCCCTGATTGGCGAAGTCCTCGGCACGGCCCGCGCAGGTGGCTGCCGGTTGGCGCAAATTGTGACGTACATTGGAAATGAAGCCGCCATCGCGGCATATGAGAAGTGCGGCTTCGACCTCCGCCACGAGAAGCGCTGCCGCGACATGGAAAATGTGCTGCAAACGCCCGGTTTCGTGCGCCTGCTGCGTAGACTCGCTAACTGAAATTTACCCTAGTCTGTATCCTTTTGTAACCATTCTTTAAGCAAAATGAAACATTGCAAGGCTATAGTGGGCAGGCTAAAGGAGAACTATGTCCGCTGCCGCAGCACCCGCACCATCCCCAGCAGTGCACGAGAAGCTCGCCAAGAGCCCCGGAATGATCGGCATGGCCGTTTTCGGAGTACTTCTCGTCGTTGGTTTAATTTACACAATCGTCAGCCTGGCACAAGATCTGCAAGCCGAGCGGGGAACATCAATATTTCCTTACCTCTTGCTCGGCGTGGCACTGCTGATCGCACTTGGCTTCGAGTTCGTCAACGGTTTTCACGATACGGCCAATGCGGTCGCGACGGTCATTTACACCCATTCGCTCGAGCCTCACTTCGCCGTAGCTTGGTCCGGCCTGTGGAACTTCGCCGGCGTGCTGATTTCGAGCGGCGCCGTCGCATTCACCATCATCACTTTGCTGCCCGTGGAGTTGATCCTACAAGTGGGAAGCGGCGCGGGTTTCGCGATGGTGTTCGCACTGTTGATCGCAGCCATCATCTGGAACCTGGGTACCTGGTATTTCGGACTGCCAGCATCCAGCTCCCATACGATGGTGGGATCCATCATCGGAGTCGGCATCGCGAATCAGTTGATGAACCCGCGCCAGGGCACCA
>JASIGB010000847.1:0-4810 GCA_030045355.1 Bryobacteraceae bacterium | reverse complement strand
TTCTCCCCTTCGCCAATCCGGTGGAAACTTACGTGGCTTGCTGGGAATGGGGACAGTATCTCGGTGAGGAAGCGCTTGCCCAAGGCGTCGACGTCTGCGTCTCCTCTTGGACTCGCATCGCGCCCAACACCCTCCCTGCGCTCGCCAAGGCCGGCGCCAACTACATGAACTCCCAGCTCATCCGCATGGAAGCGCATCTGAACGGCTACGCCGAAGGCATCGCGCTCGATACCGCCGGCTACGTTAGCGAAGGCTCCGGCGAAAACATCTTCGTCGTTCGCGATGGCAAGATCCTTACGCCGCCGCTCGGCGCGTCCGTCCTGCCCGGCATCACGCGCGACTCCATTATGCGGCTCGCCGAGTCGCTCGGCATTCCCCTGGTCGAGACCTTAATCCCGCGCGAAATGCTCTACATCGCCGACGAAGTCTTCTTCTCCGGAACCGCCGCCGAAATCACGCCCATTCGCTCCGTCGATCGCATCGTCGTCGGCAAAGGCACCCGCGGCCCGGTCGCCGAGAAGCTCCAAAAGGCTTTCTTCGGCATCATCCGCGGCGATGCGCCGGACAAATTCGGCTGGCTGACTCCCGTCGCCAAAAGCGCGCCCGTCACAAAAAATGAGCCCGTGACTGTTTGAGTCACGGGCTGCAAGCTTCTCCGGAAAAACCTCGGACTTACGGAGGGACGATCCGCAAGTGCGACTCCGACGGCCACCTCCCCCGAGATTAACCGCCGAAACCGCACTCGCGAGGGATCATGCATTCTTTTGTAGCAGCCATTTTCGATTCGCGCCAGCTTTATTTAGGGCCTTTTCCACCATTTTCAACAGATTTTTTCAACCAATTAACTCTTGTACTTAGAGCGGAAGAACCTGTGGGAAACTTGTGTATAAACCCGCACTCCCCTGAAATGTAACCGATGACATGTAACGGCATCGACATCTCCACCGGCGCCTCGCTCGAAGTTTCCTTCGATCGCGCCATCACTGTCGTCGATCATCTCATTCAACGTCTCCGCGAAGACGCGCCCTTCCTCGCCCCCGGTTTCATCGATCTCCAGGTCAATGGATTCGCTGGCGTCGACTACAATTCGCCTTCCTCCACGCACGAAGACATCGCCCGCTCCCTCCGCGCCCAGTTCGCCTGCGGCGTTACACGATTGTTTCCTACGGTGATTACCGGATCTCCCGAACACATGCTCGCCGCGCTGCGCAATCTCGCCGCCGCGAAGGAATCCATCCCCGAAGGCGCTGCGCCCGAAACTCTAGCAATGGAGGCATTCCATCTCGAAGGGCCCTATATCTCACCCTACGGCGGCCCTCGCGGCGCGCACCCCCTACCCTCCGTTCGCCCGCCCTCGCTCGACGAGTTCCATCGCTTCCAGGATGCCGCCAGAGGGCACGTTCGCCTGGTCACGCTGTCTCCCGAATGGCCCGAGGCCCCGCGCTTCATCGAGAGCATCGTCCGCGAAGGAGTCGTCGCTAGCATCGGCCATACCCGCGCGTCATCCACTCAAATCGCGGATGCCATCACGGCTGGCGCCACTCTATCCACGCACCTCGGCAACGCGGCCGATCCACTCCTGCCGAAAACTAGCAATTATCTTTGGGACCAGCTCGCCGACGACCGCCTCGCCGCCAGCTTCATCGCTGACGGCTTCCACCTGCCCGCCCCGTTCTTGAACGTGGCGCTCCGCGCCAAAGGCCTCGAACGCTCGCTCTTGGTCACCGATGCCGTCATGCCCGCCGCCTGCTCTCCCGGCCCCTACCGGCTCGGCGAAGTGGATGTAGCGTTGCATCCCGACGGCAGCGTCAGAATAGCCGGAGGTTCCCGTCTCGCCGGATCCGCCCTGACGATGGACCGCGCCATCTCCAACGTCATACGAACCGCCGGCCTCAGCCTTCGCGATGCCGTCACGCTCGCTACGCGCAATCCCGCCCGCATCGGCCGCATCCCTTCGCGCCAGCGCGGGCTTAACCCCGGCGATCGCGCCGACCTCGTCCTGTTTCGCGTCGACGCATCCACCGGCCGGCTTCAAATCCTCGAAACGTACTTGAGCGGCCAGCTCGTCTACCGTTCAGCGAACTAAACACTCCGGCAGCCGCTGATTCTCCACCAGTCCCCACACGTCTCTGCGATAAAACACCTGAATGTTCACGTGCGGATAAATCGCGCGCAGCAGCCGGATCTTGCGGTTCTTTCGGGTGACGTTGGCCTGTTTCATCGTGGTCAGCTCCACGTAAAGGTCGAACTCCGGCAAATAGAAATCGGGAGTGAAAGCTTCCGAGACCTTGCCGTCTTTGTCCCACTGCAACGGAAAACTCCGCGGCTCGTAATCCCAGGCAATTCGATGAAAATTGAGCAAATTAGCGAAAACTTCTTCGCTTGGATGCCCGAACTGCCTCCGCTCGCCTTCCGCGCAATCCGCCGCTGCGCACCCACACCGCGCCAATCGCATCCGAAGCTGGAACTGCACTTTCGCCCCCTCCGCACCCGAAAGCGGGCCGGACTCCATCAATCCTCGCGCTTCCATCGCGGCTGCCAAAATATCCAACATTTCGGCCGGTCCCATCGCCTCTTCGTTCACTACTAGATCGAACGCCGCCGCTATCGCGCGCTTCTGCCCAAAGCGCCGCTTGCGAGCGGTGGACTCTTCCGATCCCAGCCTGCCCAGCATCGCCTTCGCCTCCGCGCGTCCAATCCCGCGCTCCGCCATCAGGTTCGCCAGCCGGATTCTTTCCGGCGCCACGACGTGCAAGCGGAACACCCCAGGCAAATCCCGCGCAAGCATTTCCGCGCCCGGATAAGACGCGATCAAGTGTCGTGCCGGCCCGCTGATCGATCTGCTAAGAACCACCGAGGCCGCCATCGCGCCCCAGGCCTTTGGCGGAATGTTCCTGCCTTCGCCGAATTGAATCTCGATCGCCTTTTGGATGTCTTGCTCACCGATCAGCTCGCACTCGAAACGGCTGCCGCCCATTCGCGCCAGCTCCTCATGCCGGCATCCTGGTTCGCCCGAAATCGCGATGAATGCCATTCCCTAAAATCGTAACGCAGGATTCGCGCCTTTACATGCCCTTCGCTTATACTTGAGCCCAAGGAAGTCTAACCAATGCGGTCCCTCCTGACTGATCTGAGACAGTCGTTGCGCATATTCCTGCGGAACCCCGTCTTCACCCTCGCGGCACTCAGTGCGCTGGCGCTTGGCATCGGCGCAAACACGGCGGTCTTTTCCGTCGTCAACGCCGTGTTGCTCTCCCCCGCTCGTTTTGCGGACCCGGAACGCACCGTCTGGCTGGCCACCACAGTGCCAACCGGTCATGTCTACATGAGCTCCGATCCAAAGTTCACGCTCTGGCGGCAACAAACGAACATCTTCGAAGATGTCACGGGCCAAGCCTACGCGAAGGTGAACCTGACTGGTGTCGATTCCCCCGAGGAAGTCGAGATCGCGCGCGTCACGTCCTCTTACTTCCGCCTGCTCGGGTTGCCCATTGCGCAGGGTCGCGGGTTTACCGCTGACGAGAATGGGCCCGACGGCCGCCGCGTCGCGGTATTGAGCGACGGATGTTGGAAGGGCCGCTTTGGCGCAGACCTCGGAATTATCGGCAAGAACATCACACTCAACGGCCTCTCCTACGAAGTGGTTGGCATTGCAGCGTCCGGCGCTCAAACCGAGGCTCCGGTTCCCCCTGAGATATGGATTCCCCTCCCCATCGATCCCGCGAGCAACAGTCAAGTGGAATATTTCTTGACCATGGCGCGGCTCAGACCAGGAGTGACGCTCGGCTTGGCGCGCGCGCAACTGAAGGTCGCCGCGGAAGAATATCGCCGCAAATTTCCGAACACCATCACCATGCGCCCAGGCTACAGTTTCGGCGCCGACTTGGCCGAGGAAGCGATGGTCGCCAACACTCGGCCCTCGCTTCTGATCCTGTGGGGAGCTGTCAGCCTGGTCCTGTTGATCGCTTGTGCGAACGTGGCCAACCTCTTGCTGTTCCGCGCTGCTGGCCGCACGCGCGAGATTGCTATTCGCTTGGCCATTGGCGCCAGCCGAACGCGCATCGTTCGCCAGCTATTGGTGGAATCGGCGACGCTTTCCGCGATCGGCGGCGCGTGTGGACTGTTCATCGCCAGCTTCGGCCTTCGCAGCTTGCTCCGTTTGAACCCGGCCATCCCCCGCATCGGAGAGTTCGGCCATCGGATTGCCATCGATTTCCACGTGTTAGCCTTCACGGTCTTGCTGTCGCTCCTGACCGGCCTTTTGTTTGGTCTCATTCCCGCGCTGCAATCCTCACGCACGGACCCGAGCGCCGGCCTCGGCGATGGAAGATCCAGCGCCGGCCTGCGCCAGAGCAGGGTCCGCTCAGTACTTGTGGTGGCCGAAATCTCTTTGGCGCTTGTACTCATGATCTCCGCGGCGCTCCTCATTCGGAGTTACGTTACTCTTCAATCGGTGAATCCAGGCTTTGACGCGCGCAACGTATTAACGCTGCATATGTCGCTCGCCAGTTCGCGCTTTGAAACGACCTCGCAGGTGAACCAATTTGTCCGCGACGCCACTGAACGTCTCGATAAGCTCCCCGGAGTCGTTTCTTCCGGCGCCGCCTCCTGGCTGCCTTTTGAAACCGGCGCAACCATGCCCTTCCTCGTCGTTGGCCGGCCCCTGAACGGTCCTTCGCACGGGTTTGGACATTGGCGCAACGTCTCGCCGGCGTACTTCAGCGCCCTGAAGATCCCCCTTCTGCGTGGCCGCCTTTTTACCGATCGCGATGGCGAGAAGGACGCTAAGGTCGTCATCATCAATCAAGCC
>JASIGB010000846.1:0-10895 GCA_030045355.1 Bryobacteraceae bacterium | reverse complement strand
GGCGACAGCGCCGGAAAGCTCGGGCATGGTCTGGGGTTGGCCGGCGGCGCCGTCGGTGTGCGCGGACATCATCATCATCATGGCGCCCGGATTCTTGGCTGGATTATTTTGCGCCGGATTGTTTTGCGCTTGATCGTTCTGTTGCGACGCAGGGTTGGCGTGCAGACGATCGATGAGGGATTGCTCGAGTCCCGAGGTGCTGGCGAGCGAGACGCGCGTGAGCACGCCGCGATCGAGGCCGAAGGCGATCGCCGCCACACCGGCGAGCACCGCGACACCCAGGATGCCGCGGATCCAGGCTTCGGCTTTGAGCGACCGTTTGAGCGCGGCGAAGATTTGCCCGCCCGCGAACACGGCCACGGCTAACGAACAAGCGGCGCCGGCCGCATAGGCCAGCAGCAACAGCGCGCTGTGTTCGCCCGCGCCTTGGAGCGCCGCGCCGGTGAGGATTAATCCAAGGATCGGACCGGCGCACGGCGCCCACAGCAAGCCGGTGGCGATGCCGAGCAGCAGGGATCGCCCGACGCTTGAGTTCGGCGCGCCGGCTGCCGGTTGGGCGATCCGTCCGCCGAGCTTGTCACCCAGATGTACGACGGGGCGCATCAGCCAATCGGCGAGGGCGGGCCACAGTAGAGTGAGACCGAAGATCGCCAGCACCACCATCGCGGCCACACGGCCGTACTCATTGGTCCGCACCACCCATCCGCCGCCGACGGTGGCGACCGCGGCAAATGCGGCGAAGGTGACGGCCATACCGGCCAGCAACGGGAGACCGCTCTTGCGGAACGGCTGATCGGCTTTGGCGAAGACGAAAGGCAGCACCGGCAGAATGCACGGGCTGATGATAGTAAGGATGCCTCCCACGAAGGCCAGCAGGAGTAGTATCATGAAGTCCTCTGCCTCGATTGTCGTTTATCGAAGACGATGTTTAGTATACACGGCAGCATGACAATCCATTAGCCATGATCAAAACATTCAACTGCATTCAGTATATGTGCGGCGCGCTTCTGGCGCTGGCGGCCTTGGCAACAGCGGCGCCGACGGTGACAGAGATCACGCTCCCCGGCACTTTGGTGTTTCCCGAGAGCATCACTTCCACATCCGATGGCACGCTGATCGTCGGCAGCCTGGGGCACGGGAACGTGATGCGCATCGCGCCGGGGAAAACGGAAGCCGCAGAATGGATCAAGCCCGGCACGGGCGGATTGAACGGCGTGCTGGGTGTGGTCGTGGACGAAAAAGGCAAAGACCTGTGGGTTTGTTCGAATAACCTGGACAACAAGGGCGAGGCAACTTCGGTGATGAGCTTCGATCTGAAAACGGGCGCGCCCAAAGGCACCTACCTGCTGCCGGGCTCGGGACCGCTTTGCAACGACATCGCGGTGGCGCCGGATGGGACGGCGTACGTCACAGATACGCGGCAGGCGCAGGTCCTGATGTTGAAACCGGGCACGAAGTCGCTCGAAGTGGCCGCCAAGGATCCCCTGCTGGCGGGCGCCGATGGGCTGGCCTTCGGTGACAAGACCACGCTATACGTCAACAGCGTCACGGCGGGCAAGCTGGTTCGCGTGACCCTGGGGCCGGACGGAAAATCGAAAGAGATTGTCGAGCTCAAGCTGTCGCGGCCCTTGGACCGGCCGGACGGCATGCGCGCCATCGGCAAACACCGGCTGTTGTTGGCGGAGAATTCGGGCAAGATGAGCATCGTGACGTTCAGCGGCGATAAGATGGAAGACGCCACGATAACCACCATCAAAGAGGGCCTGGAGAGCACGCCCGGCGTAACGGCCACCAAAGGAATGGCCTGGATCGTCGAAGGCAAGCTGAATTACCGCAACGATCCCGCGATGAAGGGAAAAGATCCGGGGCAGTTCAAAATGTACGCTGTCCCCTTACCGAAGCCGTAAACGGGGAGAAATAGGAGGCATTCGATGTTCGGAAAAATCGTCAGTTTTGGATTAGCCGGTCTGGTGGCAAGCCTCACGTTGAGCGCGGCTTCGCTGCCCGGCCCGGCGGTGGATGAACCGCACTCGCAGCAGAAAACCGAAACGGCCGTGCTGGCCGGCGGCTGTTTCTGGGGCGTGGAGGCGGTTTTCGACGCGGTGAAAGGAGTGTCGGACGCTGTGGCCGGTTATGCCGGCGGCAGCAAGGCGAACGCGCACTATGAAATCGTCAGCTCCGGGACGACCGGCCACGCCGAGTCCGTGCAGGTTACCTTCGATCCTTCGCAGATTTCGTATGGGAAGCTGCTCGAAATTTATTTTGCCGTGGCGCACGACCCGACGGAGTTGAACCGGCAAGGCCCGGATGTAGGAACGCAGTATCGCTCGGAGATTTTCTACACCACCGAGGAGCAGAAGAAGGTCGCCGAAGCTTACATCCAGCAGTTGGACGCGGCGAAGGTTTTCCACGGGCGCATCGTCACCAAGGTGGCGCCGCTCCAGGCGTTTTACCGCGCCGAAGATTACCATCAGGACTTCGTCGCGCACAACCCGGGTTACCCGTACGTGGTTTACAACGATCTTCCCAAGCTCGCGAAGCTCCACAAGGAATTTCCGGAGTTAGTAAAAGGAGGCGAATAAATGCAGCGCAGAATGTTTCTAAAAGCCGCGGGCGCGGCGCCGTTGGCGGCGATCGTGGCGCGCGCGTCACGTGTATATGGAGCCAGCGTGGGCAAAAAGCAAGTGGTGCGCATCGTCGAATTCGACGCTTCGGGCCTGCGAACCAGCGTAGCGGAAGTGGAGAAAGTGGAGAAGAGCGACGCGGAGTGGCGCAAGCAGCTCACGACGGAGGAATACGAGATTACGCGGCAGGCGGGAACCGAGATTCCGGGGACCGGCAAGTATGCCAACAATCACGCCGACGGCCTGTACCATTGCATCTGCTGCGACACGGTGCTCTTCGATTCGAAGACCAAGTTCGAATCCGGCACGGGCTGGCCGAGCTTCTACCAGCCGATCGCGAAAGAGAACGTCAAGACAAAAGTGGATACTTCACACGGCATGACGCGCGACGAAGTGCAGTGCGCGCGCTGCGACGCGCACCTGGGGCACGTGTTCGATGACGGTCCGCCGCCCACGGGTTTGCGGTATTGCATGAACTCGGCGGCGCTGAACTTTTTCGCGCGCGGCAAACACCAAGCCAGCTAAGAAACCAGTCGCCACAACGAAAGCGGGGATGGCCTGCTAGTCCGCCCTGACGTGTGCCTGCGCTTCCGCGGGCTAAAAACGGACAACGCGCGGGCGTGCCGCTGACGGCCCCCCGCCGCGCATCTTGCGCTCCAGATTCCCAGTTTGCGCCGCCGCGGCGGTGCCCAGCCTGAGCCGTTGGCCAGCACGCGTTGTAGCTTCGGCCAAAATTTAGTTTGAAAATCAAATGATTTGGTTTACAATCTAATTTCGCGTCCCACGGAATGAAACGCCGTTTGAGTCTTGTCGTGCTCCTTGCCGCCGCTGCCGCCGGAATCTGGTGGGTGGAGCGCCCGCGTCCGCAGACGCTGCTGCTCACCGGAACCGTGGACGGCAATGAGGTAGTGGTGAGCAGCAAGATCACGGGCCGCATCGTGACCCTGGCGGTGGAGGACGGGCAGCGTGTGAAGGCGGGCGATTTGATCGCCGTCCTCGATCAGGAAGAGCTGCGTGCCGATCAGGGCGCGGCCGGCCACGCTATCGCACAGGCACGCGCCAACGCGCAACAGGCCGCCGCTCAGACGGAACTGCTGGAGAGCACGCTGCCGACCAAGGTTCAGCAGGCTGCCGCGCAGGTGGAACAAACGCAGGCGCAACTGCAGCAGAACCAGGCGCAGGTGGCGCAGGCGCAAGCGCAGTTGCAGCAGTCGCAGGCCCAGGTGGCGCAGACGCAGGCGGCACTGGCCAAGGCGCAGGATAACTTCAATCGCATCCGCCCGCTGGTGGAGCGCGATATCAATCCCCCGCAGGATCTGGTGTCGGCGCGGAGCGATTTTGATTCGGCGAAGGCCAATGTGTCGGCGGCGGAAGCGGGAGCGGAAGCAGCGCGGCGGGCGGTGGCATCCGCTCAGGCGGGTGTGGAAGCCACGCAGCGGTCCGTCGGCGCCGCCCGGGCCGCGCTGGCGGACGCACGCGAAGAAGAGCGTCAGGTGACCGTGCAGCAGCGACAGACCGACGCGATGCGCGCCGCCGAAGCCCAGGCTGTATCGAACGCCGCGGCCGCCGATGCGCGCTTCGGTCAGACCAAGATCCTGGCGCCGGCGGGCGGGATCGTGACACTGCGCGCCGCGCGTCAGGGGGAGGTGGTCAACCCGGGCAATCCGATCGTCACGCTGTTCGACTTGAGTTCCACCTGGGTGGATGCCGACGTGGAGGAGACCTACGCCGACCTGATCGCGATGGGGCAGACCCTGCGAGTGCGTCTCCCCTCCGGTACCGAGATCTCGGGGCCGGTGATTTACAAGGCGGTGGAAGCCGACTTTGCCACGCAGCGCGACGTAAGCCGCGTCAAGCGCGACATCAAGACCGTTGCGATCCGTGTCAAAGTGCCGAATCCGGACGGCAGGCTTCCTCTGGGAATGACAGCCTGGGTGATACTGCCTGTTCCGGCGCTGCCGCCGCAGCCGGCGTCCGCGGCGAAGGAGTAGGCTCCTTTGAGGGCCCAACAGCAAACCGCACAGCATCCCGCGCCCGGGCGCGTCGCGATCGACGTAGGCGGTCTTAGCAAGCGCTTCGGCGCTCTGCTGGCGGTGGATAACGTGAGCTTCACGGTAGAAAGCGGCGAGATCTTCGGCCTGCTGGGACCCAACGGCGCCGGCAAAAGCACACTGATTCGCATGCTCACCACGCTGGTTCCTCCCACCAGCGGCACGGCCAGCGTGGCAGGCCACGACATCATTCGCGATCCCAACGCCGTGCGCAACAGCATCGGCGTCATTCCGCAGAATATGACCAGCGACCCCGAGCTGACGTGCGCGGAAAATATCGGCATTCACGCGCGTTTGTTCGGCATCACAGGCGAACCGCGCCGCAAGCGCACGCAAGAGTTGCTCGAAGCCGTGGGACTCTCCGACCGCGCCAACGCGCTCGCCTCCACGCTTTCGGGCGGCATGCGGCGGCGCCTGGAAATCGCGCGCGGCCTGGTGCACGATCCGCAGATTTTGTTTTTGGATGAACCCACCACAGGCCTCGACCCGGTGTCGCGTATTTCGGTATGGGAGATGATCACGCATCTGCGCGCTCGGGAGGGGCGCACACTGTTTCTCACCACCCACTACATGGATGAGGCCGACCGCCTGTGCGACCGGCTGGCGATTGTCGACAAAGGCAAAGTGGTCGCCATGGATACGCCGATGTCGCTTAAATCCTCCGTGCCGGGAGCGAGCCGCATCGAGCTGCAGTTCGATCCGGATCTTCCGAACGGCGCGGCGGACCTGGAGCGTTTGCCCGCCGTCAAGTCCGTGCGCTCCCTGGGTTCGGCTACCTACCGCGTTTCGAGCGACCGCGGTCCGGCGTCCGCACAGGAGTTAATCGAACTGGCGCGCACGCTCAACCTGGAATTGAAGGCGCTCTCGGTGCAATCGACGACGCTGGACGATGTGTTCCTGCATTACACCGGCCACGGGCTGACCGAGGCGATGGAAGCGGCTGGTCCCGCCGGCCAGGCCAAGCGAGGAGGCCATCGATGAGACGCGCAATGGCATTAGTGGAGCGCGATCTGCGCAAGTTGGGCCGTTCCCCGGCGCTGCTGTTCGTCTCACTGGTGATGCCGCTGCTGCAACTGGTGATTCTGGGCAACGCGTTCGGCGGCAACATCAAGAACGTGGTTCTGGGCGTGGTGAACCTGGACCGGGGACCGGAGTCGGTAGACGTAATGGAGCGGTTGCGGGCGGTAGCAGTGAACGCGCGCACGTTTCTGCCGACCGATTACGACGATCAGGGCGCGGCACTCAGCGATCTGCGAAAAGGTGTTTTGGGCGGCGTGCTCATCATTCCGCTGCATTATTCGCGCGATCTGTTGGAGCAGCATCAACCGCGCCTGGCGCTGATCACCGATAACACGGACCGCAACACGGCGGGTGCGCTCGGCGATCAGATGTCTACGCTGGTCAGTTCGATTAACGCCCCGCAGGTCGCACCGCGCGAGCCGCAGCAGGCCTTCCTGGATATTGTGGAAGTTTACCCGTATATCGACTACATCAAATATCTGCTGCCCGGATCGGTGACCCTCGCCATTTTCGTTACCGCGATGATCGGGGGCGGCGTACTGTTCCTGGACGACAAATCGCGCGGCTTGCACGAGGGCTACATGGTGACGCCGATCACGAAGTGGGAACTGATATTGGGTTTCAATCTTTCGGGTGTCATCAAAGGCGTGCTCGCCGGCGAGTGCGTCCTGGTGGTGGGCGCGGTCATCGCGGGAGTTCCTCATTTCTTCGAACCCGCCCGCCTGCTCAATTTGACGCTGCTGGTGGTGCTGACGTCCATCGCGCTGATCGGGATGATGTTCTTCATCATGGCGCGCATCAGCGATCCTCTGCTGCCGCGCGCGATCTTCGGCGTCTTGAATACGCTGCTGTTCTTTCCGAGCGGCGCGGTGTATCCCATCGCGGGCTTTCCCAAATGGCTGCGCGTGATCTCCAACTGCGATCCGTTTACCTACGCGGTACACGCGTTTCATTCGCTGCTGCTCAAGGACGCGGGCCTGGCGGCGGTGACCACCGATGTTTTCGCGCTGGCGCTGACCTCGGCGGTCGTGCTCTCCGGCGCGACACTCTTGTTCCGGCGGACGTTGTAGCGATGCCGCGCGCCGCAGCCAAGGCCGTCGTCAAAACGCTCGCACCTCAGTCCGCTCCGAGCGACAGCCCGTCCCCGGAAGGGCTGTGGTTTTGCAACTGGAAAATCTGGCTGGATGCGCGCCGCAGACTGGACGATGTGCTCGCGCCGCTCGGGCTGCGATCGAGAGAATTCTGGCTGCTGGTGATCGCGGGAAACGGCAACGTTTCCCAGCATGAGATCGCCGAACTGTGCGGCCTGGACCCGAGTTCGCTGGTCGCTGTGTTGGACCGCATGCAGCGCCGCGGGCTGTTGCGGCGCGAACGCAATCCCGGCGATCGCCGGGTGCAATGGGTACGGCGTACCGGGGCGGGTGACCGTTTATACGCGTGCGCTCTGCCCCTGGCCCAGCAGGCCGAAGCACAACAGTTGGCGCCGCTCGCGGCGGCCGACCGGCGTCAGTTACTGGCTGCGCTGCGCAAATTGATCGCGAATTCTAAATGACGGGACGGAACATGAAACATTTCGGAATCGTTGTGTCGCTGGCCTTGTTGGCAAGCGCTCGCGCGGTCTTCGCGCAGGCGCCGCCGGGCGCGGGACAGCCATCCTCGGCAAGCGGCGCCGAGGCCACCATTCTGCCGGCCTCCGGACGCACCAATCAAAACGGATCCGTGGCGGCGACCGAGCAGCCGGTGGCGGGAACCACCACTAGCGTGAATACACTCAATCCGAGCGTTGCAATCTCAGGAGCGTATAGCGGCAGTGCGCGCAGCACTTCCGCCATGCCGTTTACCGGCAAGCTGTCGCTCGCAGACGCGTTGAAACGCGGGCTGGCTTTCAACCTGGGTTCGATCGGATCGGCTCAAGCCGCGCGGCAAAACAACGCGCAGCTCAGAGCGGCGCGCAGCGCGCTATTGCCGAACATCAGCGGCGCGCTGAACGAGAACGTGCAGGAGACGGACCTGGCGGCCTTCGGCCTGCATTTCAGCGTGCCTGGATTCCATCTCGCCACGGTGGTCGGCCCGTATAATTACTTCACGCTACAGGCCAATTTGAGCCAGACGGTGGCGAATCTCACCGCCATCGACAACTATCGCGCCGCCAAAGCCACGGCGCGCGCCGGCCAATACAGTCTCGACGATGCGCGCGATCTGGTCACGCTGGCAGTGGGTGGAGCTTATCTGCAAGTGCTCGCCGCGCAGGCGCGCGTGGACTCCGCGCTGGTGCAACTCGATACGGCTAACGCCGTCTTCCACCAATCGAGCGAGCAGCATCAGGAGGGTGTGCTCGGCCGGCTCAACGTAGACCAGAGCCAATTACAGACACTCGCGCAGCAGCAACAGATTATTACCTTACGCAACGACCTGGCGAAGCAGAAAATCAACCTGGCGCGCATGGTGGGGCTGCCGCCTAATGCCGGTTATCAGCTCACGGACAGCTTTCCGTTTGCGCCGGCGCCGTTCGGCGGCGTGGACGAGGCCGTAGCGCGCGCCGAGCAGCAGCGCTCGGATTTGAAAGCCGCGGAATCGCAATTGGAGGCCGCGCGGAAAGCTTTGTCGGCGGCGCGCGCGGAGCGCCTGCCTTCGGCCTCGCTCAGCGGCTATTACGAGGCGATCGGCACCAACCCCGCGAACACACAGGGAGCCTTCAGCGTCGTAGGCACGGTCAACATTCCAATCTGGCAAGGCGGCAAAATCGAGTCCGACATTGCGCAGGCCGAATCAGTCCTGGCGCAGCGCCAAGCCGAGTTGGAGGATACGCGCGCGCAGATCGAAGCCGAGGTCCGCCAAGCCTATCTCGATCTAGAAGCCGCCGCCGGACAAGTGGAGGTGGCGCGTAAGAGTTTGCAGGTAGCTCAGGAGACGCTGGAGATGGCGCGGGCGCGCATGCAAGCGGGCGTCATCAACACCGTGGAAGTGGTGCAGGCCGAACAGACCGTGTCTGGCGCGCAGCTCGATGTGATCAACAGCATTTTCGCGCACAATCTGGCGAAATTGACCCTGGCGCGCGATTTGGGCCACGCCAGCGAGCAACTACCAGAGCTATTGAAGGCCGACGCACGCCAATAGCTACTTGTCCAGCTTTGAGGTGCCGCCGAAGCGCGTACCGTTACCGGATTGGCCCATCGCAAATCGGGGCCAGCGTGAGCGATCGCCCGGCCAGCCCCGTCTATCGCTGCTGCAATTGTCTTACTGGTGAATGATGACCGTCTTCACTTCGGTGTATTGCTGCAGCCCGTACTCGCCGAGCTCGCGGCCGATGCCAGACTGCTTGAATCCGCCGAAGGGCGCCGCGGTGTCGAGCACATTGTAGGTGTTTACCCACACCGTACCCGCACGGACGTTGTTGGCGATGGCCAGAGCCTTGGTGATGTCCTTGGTCCAGACGCCGGCGGCCAGGCCGTACGTGGTGTTGTTGGCGCGGTCGATCACTTCGTCCAGGTTCTTGAAGCGCATGACGCTCATCACCGGGCCGAAGATCTCTTCCTGGGCGATGGTCATGTTGTCGTTCACGTCGCAGAAGACGGTGGGTTCGATAAAGTATCCCTTGTCGCCCACGCGGCCGCCGCCGGTCTTCAGCTTCGCGCCTTCTTTCTGGCCCTTGTCAATGTAGCCCAGCACTTTGTCGAACTGGGTTTTGTCGACCTGCGGGCCCTGCTCGGTGTCGGCCTGGAACGGATCGCCGACGGTGCGCTTCTTGGCGCGATGGGTGCTGTGCTCGACGAACTGATCGTAGATGCGGTCCTCGACGAACACGCGGGAGCCGGCGCAGCACACCTGGCCTTGATTGAAGAACAGCCCCGAGTGCGCGCCTTCCACCGCCTGGTCCATGTCGGCGTCGGCGAAGATGATGTTGGGGCTCTTGCCGCCCAACTCGAGCGAAACGCGCTTCAGGTTGGATCGGCCGGCTGCTTGGAGGATGAGATGGCCCACTTCGGTGGAACCGGTGAAGGCGACTTTATCGACGTCCATGTGGTTCGCGATGGCGGCGCCGGCCGTTTCACCGAAGCCGGGCAGGATGTTCACCACGCCCTCGGGGAATCCAGCTTCGAGGATCAGCTCGCCGATGCGCAGCGCCGAGAGCGGCGTCTGTTCGGCGGGCTTCAGCACGCAGACATTACCGGCCGCGAGCGCGGGCGCGAGTTTCCAGGCCTGCATCAGCATGGGGAAATTCCAGGGAATGATCTGGCCGCACACGCCGATGGCTTCATGCCGCGTGTAGCAGAAGAACGGGCCGTCGACGGGGATGGTTTTACCGATGACTTTGTCGGCCCAGCCGGCGTAATAACGATAGCAAGCGGCGGTGGCGTTGACGTCCACGTTGCGCGCCATCGAAACGGGTTTGCCGTTGTCGAGCGATTCCAAGCGGGCGAGCTCATCGGCATGCTTCTCGATCAGATCGGCCAGCCGGTGAATCAGACGCGCGCGCTCCACGCCGTTGGTCTTGCGCCACGGGCCGTGATCGAAAGCCTTACGGGCGGCTTTCACCGCGATATCGACATCCGCGGCGTCGGCTTCGGCTACCTGCGTGATTTCCTCACCGGTAGTGGGATTCACGGTGGCGAACGTTCGGCCGGATTGGCTGTTCACCCACCGATTGTTGATCAGAAGTTTGGTCGTCGGCAGAGCGACTTTAGTTTCAGACGGGGAGGCTAATACAGATGCCATGAAAGTTTGCTCCTTTAATCAATCGGGCATGCCGGAGACGCATCCAGGCGGCCAGCCCTCAGGCGCCGCGAGCGCTGCACGACACGTCAACTAGAGTAGACGATATCACGTTTTCGCGTAAAAGGATGTCATGCGTTCGTGTGTTACCGTGTCAGACAGCGATGCCTAGCTTAGATTTTCCCGATCCCGTAATTGATCCCAAGGATGTGCCGCCGGAGAAACAGACTGCGGTTCTGGCGGGTGGTTGTTTCTGGTGCACTGAGGCCGTGTTCCAGCAGATCGAGGGAGTGGAGAAGGTGGTGTCGGGATACTCGGGCGGGGAAGCGCGTACGGCGAATTATGAGGCGGTTTGCGCTGGCCGGACGGGGCACGCCGAGGCGATTCAGATTACGTTCGATCCGAAGAAAATTTCGTTCGGTAAAATTTTAAAAATTTTCTTCAGCGTGGCGCACGATCCCACACAGGTCAACCGGCAGGGGAACGA
>JASIGB010000845.1:0-2634 GCA_030045355.1 Bryobacteraceae bacterium | reverse complement strand
GTGTCGTGGAAGGACGTGCGCGCGCTCAGTTGGCCGCTGCCGGTGAACACGCCGGTGCCCTTGGGAGACGCCTGCGTCGCATCGACAACGGGCGCCATGGCTACGAGGCCGCGCGCGTCGATCGGATAGAAGGCGACGTTCGCCCGCACGGCAGCGTTGACGGTGGCGCGAATCTGCGACTGGTTATCCACGCCCGTTTTTCCGATGCCGCTCGAAAAATAGACCAACGCCTTCTTTTCGGGGAAGGGCGCGAGCTTGCGGGCGGCGTCTTCGAGCGCGCTCAATTTGCGGTCCGTGTTGAAGATGTTGAACTCGGTGTCGTCGGCGGTGAATTCGCCGCTATCGTCGGTGGAATCGGCACCAGTCGCGGCGAGAGCGTTGAGCTCGCTCGAATCGCCCACGCGGAGAGCCTGAATGGCAGTGAGCAGGGTCTCACGATCGTTAGTGAACTCCTGCGTGACGCGCAGCTCGTTGGTGAGCGTCATGACTTCGACCATGTCCGAGGTGGTCATCTGCGTGTCGATGAATTTGACGGCGGCCTGGCGCGCGCGGATCTGCTCGGGAGGATTCATGGAAGAAAGATCGAAAAACATCGCGATCAAGCGCCGGTCCTTGAGCTGTTCCGAGGTGACGCGAGCAGGCTGTGCGGCGGGAGCGGCCTTGGTTTCCGCGGGCGCGCGCGTTTTGAGCACGGTGGGTTCGGGCTGTTCGAGAGGGGGCAGCGTCTCGCCGGCTAGATGCTCCAGCTCGAAGACCGAGATTTGCTGCGGCTTGCCGTCCTCGAGCAGCGTGAACTGATCCTTCTTCAAATTCTCGATGGCTTTGCCGTTCTTGTCCTTCACGGCAACGTTGACAATCACCAGGTTTGTATTGGTTCGAAAGGTCGGCCTGGTCTGGTCCTGGGCCAGCAGTCCCGCGCAAATCAGCGTGGCTGAAACGATTCTGATGGCATGAAGAGACATACGCGTTATCTCGCTAAAAACGGAACCGGAGGTTGAGGTCGGCGGTGCGCATCGCACCGGCCGCGATGGGCAATCCGTAGAGCGCTGAGCCGAACGACGTGTTGATTCCCGTGATGTTCACGTGATTCAGCGTATTGGTAGTTTCCAGGCGCAGCTCCAGGCGCTTGCGGCTGCCCTCACCCCCGATTGTCCAGTAGCGCCCGAAAGCGGAGTTGATCGACCAGGACCAGGGGCCCGGGATGGTGTTGCGTCCGGCATTGCCAAGTTCGCCCGTGGGAGGATCGGTGAAGGCGTCGAGGTTAAAGTATCCGCTGCCGTTTTCAATGGGCTCGCCGGTGGCTTCGGGGCGTCCGCTGCCCACTACGCCGGTGCCCGCAGTGTTGGCCTCGTTCCCCAGAAGACGCGCGGTCAGCGGAAGGCCGCTTTCGAGCAGCAGCGAGCCGCTGAGAGTCCAGTTGCGGCGCCACCAAGGCCCCTCCACGGGAGTCGAGAGCACGTAGTTGAAATTGAGCACATGCGTACGGTTGAAGTTGGAGAGGCCGCGCTCGGCGCTGAGATCGAAGGCGTTTTGCGCGGTGACACCGCTCAGATAATTGCTGTCGTCAATCGATTTCGAGAAGGTGTAGATGATGTTGAACGACATGTTGCGCGCGAAGCGCCGCATGATGCGTGCTTGCCCGGCATGATAAATCGAATTGCCCCAGGAGCTGTCATAGGTGAATTGATCGGCGTCGCTGATACCCAGGTGTTGCTGGGAGGTGAGCGGAGAGGAGCCGGGCTCGGCGCGATTGGGAACCGTTAAGCTGTCCAGGTCGGTGCCTTTGGTGCCCAGATAGCTCAGCTCGATGAAGAACGACCGGGTCAGATTCTGCTGCACGCTCACGTTCCAGCTTTGGGCATAACCGACTTTATAGTTCTTTTGCACCGCGAAGGTATTGCGAATGGCCGCAGCGTTGACTTGGCCATCCTGCAGAATGTTGCTGATCAAGAAGGCATTGTTGGTATTGATCAGGGTCTGGGCCGTCGCGAAGGGCGGCTGTTCGGAAAGCTCGGTCGCCAGACGGTTGAGCGCGGTCGGATTGTAGTAGATGCCGTAGCCCAGGCGCACGACGGTGGAGTGTTTGGTCCAGGGCTTCCAGGCCAGGCCTCCGCGCGGCGCCCAATCATCGCGATCGGGCTCGATCAGCGTATTCGGAAACGCGCCGGAGTAAGGCCCGATGCCGCCCGGCAGCACGGGCGCGACGGCCGTGAAGTTCGGGGCGATGTCCAGGTTCACTAGGTGCCCGTACTTTTCCGCGAGCGGCGAGTAGTATTCGTAGCGCAGGCCGAACATAAGGGTGAGATTCGGATTCACGCGCCAATCGTCGTTGGCGTACGTATCCCAGGCGTTTTGACGGAAGTAGGTGCTGCTCGCCCCGTATTGCACCGAAGCCGACTGCGGAATGCCCAGCAGGAAATCAGCGAAATCCAGGCCCGTGTTGGGCACCGGCTGACCATTAATCACTTCGCTGGTGGCCAGGCCGCTGAAGCTGAACGTGCCGCGCCCGTTCTGATCAGTGGTGGTGTTGCGATCCTGCCGTTTGAAGTCGCCGCCGAACGTCATGGTGTGATTGCCATGCACCCACAAGTAGGAGTCACCCTCCTGCACGTATTGCACGACGCTGTTGGAGGG
>JASIGB010000844.1:0-4693 GCA_030045355.1 Bryobacteraceae bacterium | reverse complement strand
TGATAAGAATGTGCCGTAGTGTTTAGATCCGGCACCACCAGGTTTCCCGAGAGACGGTAACTTCCTGGAACCGAAATCGTTACCGGAAAGCCAGGCGTATCCCCCGGAGCGACGTCTCCCGCCATGGCAATGCTCTGGTTAATCAGAACCACGCCGTCCACGGCAAAGGCCGGCGCGGTGAGCAGAGCGAACAGGGTCAGCAAATGGAACTTCTTCATGCTATCCTCTGAGTGAAATTTGTCGTCGAAATCGTCAGGCGCGGCCGCGCAAATTGCGTCTCCCGATCAGCAGCGCAGCCAAACCAATGGCTAATGGGATCATTTGAGACGGCTCCGGCGTCGCGGTGGCTCCGCTGTAGGAGTAGCTGCTAATCGATCCTTGAATGTCGGTGACTCCGTCGTCCTCCAACAGGTCCAGCGGCGGATTGAGGTCCGCTATCGACTGCGCCGTCACGTTCATTGAATTCAGATCGGAATCTGGAATCGAAAAGTTGGCGGACAGGTAATTGCCCACAAGACAGCCGCTGCCTGTCGTGAGACAACCGAGCAAGCTCAGGTCGTACGAAGTCCCATCCTGCGTCACGCTGAGGCTGGTGGAGGCAAATTCGTCTTCCGTGACGGAGGCGTCGGTGTCCAGGAACACAAGCATCGCGCCGGGCAGCGGATAGGTACCAGGCGCGGTGATCGATCCGGTGAATGTAAGTGTTACGAGGAAGTTGTCGCCGTCCTGAATGTCATTGAGTGCTGGATTAATCATCGCGGGTCCGGTCCCATCGGAAGTGGACTGAGTAATCTCGCCGCTGAAGGAAATGGTATCGGCGATGACCTGACTTGAAAGTACGAAGACAGCTAGAATCGCGGTTACGCCCAGGATGCGTGCTGCACCTTTCATAAAGATCTCCTATAAATGAGAGAACGGAATCGGGCGGGATTTTTAGCGCGAAGGTCGAGCGAGGAGAAGTACCAACGGTCCCCGGCTAGCCCCAGGGAGAGCACTGGCCCGCTCGCAGCGCCGCGGATACCTATGCCGGACTGCACGTAAGGGCGAGCGCCTGAATGCCTATCCGGAGAACGATCGACGGGCCTCCCAAAGAACGGTTTTCATGGGCCGATAAGTGGATTAGACCCATGAGCAAAAGCGAAGCACCGCGGAGCCTGACCGCGAGAATATCTAAAGCCATCGAATCCTTTGCGCAAGACGAGCAGGAAGCGAAGAAAACGTTAAACGGTCTCGTCAGCTCCGATCCCGCCGCTTTCTTTGCTGCGGGAATTCACGTCGCGGCGGCTGCCAAATCCTCCGCCGGATTGCGTTATCTGATTCTGACAATGGCCAAAGACAAGCGCTTGAGCATCGGGCTGCTGGACCCGAGCATTTGCTCGATCGAGGAAGCTCTGGCGGTGACGCGTGCGGCCGCCGAAGCCGGCGCGCAGCTACAAGCCACCTTTGAGATGGCTCTCAACAAAGCGCTCCAAGGTCAGGCGAACCCGCAGAAAGGAGAACGGATCGGCCGCATCCTGGATGTCCTGGCCGTGACGTGCGACCACAATTGCTGGAATTCCTTCCAGGTGGAGTTGATGGCGTATCCCGACAAAATCGTCCGCGCCAAGGCCGCTCTGCTGATTGGCCGCAGCACAGGCAACGTAGCGTGGATCGCGCGGCGCTTGCTGGATCGGGACCCGCGCGTGCAAGCCAGCGCCCTGGAGGCCCTGTGGGGCCGGGACGCCGGAGAGACCAAGCCGCATTTTTTGTCGGCGCTGAAGTCCAGCAATAACCGTGTAGTGGCGAATGCGGCGTACGGACTCTACCTGAGCGGCGATCCCAGCGCGACGCGCGTTCTGCTAGATCTGTTACGCCACCAGGATCCAGCGTTTCAGCGCTCGGCGCTCTGGGCCATGGGCGAAACCGGCGACGAGCGTTTCCTGCCCGCTTTGAGCGAGTACTACAAGCACGCCCAAGGAAAACTGCGGCTGGGGGCAGTAGGCGCCATGGCCCGAATCCGCCGCCACGACCGGACCGCGCATGAGGCCGGCGAGCTTCAGATTCATCCGTCGCGAGCGGCCATACAGCCGGATGGCGTCCGGCGCCTGGCCTTCGCGGTCTCCTGCCATCCGGCTCGCGATTTGAGCGGCATCAAACCCACCGAGTTCAGCTTTTGGGAGGACGGAGCCGTTGTGGAGGATTACCAAGTGCGCTTGGCGTGTCCTCCGGCGCTGGTGATGGCGGGCTTCGTCGCGCCTTGGTTTACTTCCGATGACCAGCCCTACGAGAGAGCCCTACGCGAAGGCTTGCGCCAATGCCTGTGCATGAAACGCCGGGACGATCTGTGGAGGATCGACCGTTACTTAATGGAAATCAACCCGCAGACCGGCGAAAAACCGCTGGAGCCGTTCCCTTACGACGATGCGCTCGCCACCGCCGAGCTTAAAGCCGCGCAAGGATGCATTTCTGATCCGGTCCTGCTCGCCAAGGCCAGTGCCATGCCTGCGCCCATGGAACGTGCCGCCGCCGATCCGTTGACAGCGCTCGAACGCGAATGCGACGCATTCTCGAGGCACGGCGGCAAGCGGCACGCCTTTCTGTTCCTCCACGAGATGTCCGGCGCCGATTTGCAGCAGGAGGCCGGCATCGAACGTCTCCGCAAATTGGCGCAAGACGGCAGCGTGGTCCTACATGGCGTCTGCCCGGACGCGGCCGGGCAATGGCCTCTGGTACGCCAAACCTGCCTCTCCACTCCCGAAGGAAGCTTTGCCGAGACGACGTTGGAGAGCATGGTGGAGGCCCTGGTGGACGCCTACGCCAATCTCAGCAGCCGGTTCGAGGTGGTCTATTCGCTGGCCTCACCGGCGCTTGCCCCACAAGATGCCACGACCGAGTCCTCGCGCGCACCCACGATGAAATTGAAGATTTCGAGCGACCGCGGATACGGCGAAGCCGAGGTCGCGTTGCAGCTTCCTCCGCCGCCAACGCAGCCTCCCTCCGCGGCTTCGCCAGGGGCCGGGGCCGCCGCTGCCGCGCCCGCCCAACCCGAGCAGTCCCCATAACTGGTCTAGGTGACTCGCCCACAACGAAGGCGGGGGCGAGCTTACTTTTCTATTGAGGTGCGCCCACGCCTCGGTGGGCTAGTTATACTGGTCTTGATTCGCTGCTCGCTTCGCTTCATGCTGCCCGAATGGCCCAAGATACTGGTCCCGGTGTTTCTGGCCGCGCAAGCGCTGTTGGCGTATTGGGGCCGAGGGAGCGAGCGGCCGCCCGCGGCGCCGGCGCTCGCCCAGTTTCCGGCCGCGTTCGGCGGATGGAACACGTTGCATGATGATCCCGTGGACCCCGACGTGGCTGCCACCTTGCGCGCGGACCGCTTGCTGAGCCGCACCTACGTCAGCGGCGCCGGCGAACCGGTGGATTTCCTGGTGGCGTGGTTTCAATCCCAGCGCGCCGGGGCGAGCCAGCCCCACTCGCCCAAGGTCTGCTTGCCCGCTTCCGGATGGGTGCCGGTCTCAACAGGCGAAATCAGCCTGGACACTGCCGCCGGCCGCATCGAGGCCAATCGATACCTGGTTGCCAACCGCGGTGCGCGGGCCTTAGTGCTGTATTGGTATCAATCCTCCCGCCGCACTACCGCTGGAGAGTGGGCCTCGAAGTTCTGGCTGGTGGCCGACGCGCTTGGGTCCCGCCGCACCGACACCGCATTGGTAAGGGTAGTGGTCGAAGACCGCGCGGCGAGCGATGCAGGCGCCACACACGCCACACAAACCGCGGCCGATTTCGCGCGCGCCGCTTATCCCGTACTGCGCGAGCGGTTGCCGCGCTGAGACCCACGGTGCCCTAGCGCCGTAATCTTGAAATCTAGTTTCGATCCGATAAGAACTTCGGATAACCACATGCATGCGATTCACGCCGATGCGGGTGAAGCGGTCATCCAGCTAGCGCTGGCCGATACGCGCCTGCACAAGGACCTGCTGGATCAACTCGACGAGGGCGTATGTATAGTTAATCGCGACCATCGGATCGTGTACTGGAATAGCGGGGCCGAGCGCATCAGCGGATACTTAGCGCACGAGGTAGCGGGCCAATTCAGCCACGGTGATTTGTTGATGCACTGTGAGACCGATGGCAGCCTGTTACCCGGAGCCGGGCCGTTTTCCCCCGTGGTGGCGGCCATGGCGGACGACAAGCCTCACCAAGCCATGGTGTTTCTTCTGCACCGAGAAGGACATCGGCTTCTGGTGCAGCTTCAGGCGCACGCCGTGCATGACGCAAACGGCGCCATCGTAGGCGCCCTAGAAATGTTCCAAGAGGTGGCTGCGCCGATGCATAGCCGCGTGCGCGAATCGGAAGGCTTCGGCGGCTTGAACCCCTCCATCCGGGCAGCAGATCGAAAGTTCGGAGAGATGATGGTGCGGCATGCGCTGGAGGCTTTGAACGTTTTCGAGATCCCGTTCGGATGGCTGCGCGTGGGATTGGACGGAGCTCAGGATCTTCATCGCGGCTATGGGCACGGTATGGTCGATGCTGCCATGAAAATGATCGCGGCCACACTCGATCGGAGCCTGGGTCCGCTGGACGTGCTCACGCATTGGGACGCTGCGGAATTCCGGGTGGAAGTCGGCCGCTGTTCGAGATCGGAATTGGCTGCGACCGCGGAGCGGCTGCGCTTGCTGGTGCGCGCGTCGACTCTCGAGTGGTGGGGCGACCG
>JASIGB010000843.1:0-2580 GCA_030045355.1 Bryobacteraceae bacterium | reverse complement strand
CCGGCAGGCAACGCGGGCGCGCGCATCGCCTGCGGCGCCATTACCAGATAGCTCACTGCCCGGCCGGTTGCAATCCAATATTGATCGCCGCGCCACAAAACTGTAACGCGCGGGTGCCAGTCTATTGATTTCCGTCCCGGCGACTTCATGGAAAAATCCCCCGACCAGGCCGACACGCGTAAGCGCAAGAAAGCGGCGGCTCGTGAAACGGCCACGGCTCCGCAGGCCGAGGCTCGCCGCGATCTGGGCGACCCGTCGCTCTACATCAACCGCGAGCTGGGCCTGCTGGCCTTTCAACGGCGCGTTCTCGAGGAAGCCGAAGACCGGGGAAACCCGCTGCTCGATCGCGTGAAGTTCCTCGCGATCCTGGGATCCAACCTCAACGAATTTTATATGGTGCGCGTGGCCGGGCTGCTAGGCCAAATGGACGCGGGGATCACCGACGCCGGGCCTGATGGAATGCAGCCCCGCGCGCAGTTGATCGCCATCCGGCGCGAGATGAAGCGCTTGATGGGAGAGGCGTACAAGTGTCTGGCCGATCTTCTGCCGGAACTCGACGAAGCGGGAATCCGGATCCTAGACTACGCCGCGCTGAACGAAATCCAGGCGCGAGTAGCGGCCAATTATTTTACCGAGCTGGCGTTTCCGGTTCTGACGCCGCTCGCTTTCGATCCGGGCCGGCCTTTCCCGCACATCTCCAACCTCAGCTTGAACCTGGCCGCGCTGGTTCGCGACACCGCCGGCAACGAGCGCTTCGCGCGCATCAAGGTGCCGGATTCGCTGCCGCCCCTGGTGCCGGTGAACCGCGCCGCCGCGCCCAAGCAGAAGCGCCGGCGATCGCAATCCCATCTCGAGTTCGTCTGGTTGGAACAGGTGATCGCCGCGCATCTGGGCGCGTTGTTTCCGGGGATGGAAGTGCTCGAAGTGCATCCCTTTCACGTCACGCGCGACGCCGATATCGAGATCAAGGAACTGGAGGCCGAGGACCTGCTCGAAAGCATCGAAGCGGGCGTGCGGCAACGGCGTTTCGGCGATGTGGTCCGGCTGATGGTAGGCCAAGACATGCCGCCCCACATTCTTGAGATCCTGATGAACAACCTGGAGGTGGAGGCGAGCGAAGTGTTTCGCATCAACGGACCGCTTTCCATGAGCCGGCTGATGTTTCTGTACAATCTTGACCGGCCCGACCTCAAGGACGCGACGTTCGTTCCCGCTCTTCCCGCGCCGCTTGCACAGCCTTCCCCGGACGAGGAGCTGTTCGGGTTGATCGCGCACCAGGATATTCTGCTGCACCATCCCTATGAATCGTTCCAGCCGGTCATCGATTTCTTGAAAAAGGCCGCCCACGACCCCCTGGTGCTGGCGGTCAAGATCTGCCTCTACCGGACCGGCCGCAATTCCCCGATCGTGCAGGCGCTGCTCGAAGCGATCGAAGAAGAGAAGCAGGTAGCGACGCTGGTGGAGCTGAAAGCGCGTTTCGATGAGGAGAGCAACATCGAGTGGGCGAAGGCGCTGGAAGCCCAAGGCGTGCACGTGGTGTATGGCCTGATCGGTCTGAAGATCCACTGCAAGGTGGCGATGGTGGTGCGCAAAGAAGGCGAGCGCATCGCGCGTTACGTGCACCTTTCCACCGGCAATTACAACGCCGTGACGGCGCATTTGTATACCGACATCGGAATGTTCACCGCGAGCGAAGAGGTGGCCGACGACGTTACGCACTTATTCAACTATCTGACCGGCTATTCGGCCAAGGCCGACTACAAGCGGCTGCTGGTGTCGCCCGTCAATCTGCGCGGCCGGATGGAGGCGATGATCGAGCGCGAGATCGAGCATCGGAACCAGGGGCGAGGGGGGCATCTCATCTTTAAGACCAATGCCCTGGTGGACCCGGAGATGGTCCAGTTGTTGTATCGCGCCTCGCAGGCCGGCGTGCGCGTGCAGTTGCTGGTGCGCGGAATCTGCTGTTTGCGGCCGGGTGTGGCCGGCGTGAGCGAGAACATCGAAGTGACCAGCATCGTGGGGCGTTTTCTGGAGCACAGCCGGATTTACTATTTCCACAATGGCGGCGCCGAGGAGGTGTATCTGGGCAGCGCCGATCTGATGCCTCGCAATCTGGATCACCGCGTGGAAATTCTGTTTCCGCTGGCCGGGGACAAGTTGATTGCTCGCGTTCGAGATCAATTACTGCGGGGCTATCTCAGCGACACCGCCAAAGCCCGGCGGATGCTCGCTGACGGCACGTATGTGCGCCGGAAGGCGGCCAATGGAAAGCCGGCCTTCAATTGCCAGGAATCCTGGATTCCGAAGCGGCGCTCGGAATCTCACGAAAGCGCCGAGAACCTCGCGCTGAAGCATCGTCCCGACGATTAACTCCCGCTGAATCGTGGCAGCCTAATCTTGGCGGCCTAATCTTGGCGGACAGACGCGTCTGAGCCGCGCGAGCGGCCACGCCACCAGCTCCAGCCCACCAGAACCACAAGGCCGGCCAACAGCAACACCAGCGACGACGGGGCAGGCGCGATCCTCATGGGTTGCGGATCGTGCGTATCGCCGCGAGCGGCGACGGCGAGAATCAGGCTG
>JASIGB010000842.1:0-4297 GCA_030045355.1 Bryobacteraceae bacterium | reverse complement strand
AGTCGACATCCGCATTGCCAAAGCCAAGGACGCCGCCGCGCTCGATAAGAAATTCCGCGCGCTGCGCCCCATCGACAAACGCTGCTCGATTTTCGTGGAGGGCGGGCTCAATCGTCCGCCCATGGAGCGTTCGCCCGCCATTCGTGGCCTTTTCGAGAAGGCGCGGGAGTGCGCGAAGGAGCTGGGCACCAAACTCGAAGAATCGTCCACCGGCGGCGGTTCGGACGGCAATTTCACCGCCGCGCTCGGCGTTCCTACGCTCGATGGATTGGGCGGCGTGGGTGAAGGCGCGCACGCGGCCAACGAAAGCATTCTGCTCGATCGCATCGCGGATCGCACCGCGCTGCTGGCTATGCTTTTGTCGCAGCTTTGAGCACGCGCGCGAGGTCCGCTTCTTCCTCTTCGAACACCGTGCGCAGATCGATCAGCAGCCGTCCGTCTTCGATGCGCGCCACTACCGGCGGATCGCCCGCGCGGCAGCGCCGCTCGGCATCGGCGACATCGTCGCAATCGATCGCGATCAGCCAGGTCCGGAGCGGTTGCTCGGGCGTCGACCCTCCGCCGATCACCGAACTGCCCTCGATCAGTTCCGTCCTCACGCCACCTAAGTGTTCCAACATTCGTTCGGAGCGCGCCCGCAGTTCGCCGCTCGATTGCGAGATCATGCGCAGTGCCGGAATCCGGTCCCAACGCTCCAAAACAAGATGGCGCAACGTTGTTTGCAGCGCCTGGTAGATCACCTTATCCAGGCGCAGCGCGCGGAACATCGGATTGCGGCGCAGCCGTGCAATTAACTCGGCGTCCCCGGCCAGAATCCCCGCCTGCGGACCGCCCAGCAATTTGTCGCCGCTGAAGGACACCAAGTTCACGCCCGCGCGAATACTGTCCCCGACCAGCGGCTCGTCCACGCCGAATGCCCGCAGGTCCGCCACGCACCCGCTGCCCAGGTCTTCGTATAGCGGAATGCCGCGCTCAGCGGCCAGCGCCGCCAGGTCGCGCAACTCGGGCCGCGCGGTGAACCCCTGGATGCGAAAGTTGCTCGGATGCACGCGCAGCAGCAGCCGCGTGCGTTCGTTGATCGCCTCGCGATAGTCGCCGATATGCGTCCGGTTGGTGGTCCCCACTTCGCGCAGAATCGCGCCCGAGCGCTGCATGATTTCGGGGATGCGAAATCCGTCGCCAATCTCGATCAGCTCCCCACGCGACACCACCACTTCGAATCCCGCAGCCAGCTCGTTCAAAGCCAGGTAAATTGCCGCGGCGTTGTTGTTCACCGCGATCCCCCGCGCGCCCGTCAGCCGCTCGATCAGCTCCGCAGCGTGCACATCGCGCTTGCCGCGCCTCCCGACCGCGAGATCGTACTCCAGGTTCGAATAGCCGAACAGCGGATCGAACCGCGCGAGCGGCGCGCGGCCAAGATTGGTGTGCAGCACCACGCCCGTGGCATTGATGACGCGCCGCAGCGAAGGCGCTTCGAGCTTCGCAAGATTACGCTCCACGCACTCTACGATGCCCGCGGATGCGCCGAGCCTTCCCGCACGGATCTCTTCGCGCGCGTCTTCGATCGCCCTCCGCACCTCTTCGACGATCAACGCCCGCGGAAATCGCCCCTCCAGATGACCCAGCGCCCCGAGCACCTGGTCCACGGCAGGCAGATCGCGCAATGGGTTTGGGGCCGCCACGCCACTGATCTTACCGCGTAAAGGCCGCCGCGTAGACGCCGACGAAGGCGGCGGATGCAGGCCTGTGTTATCTTCCTGGTTTCATGGACCCCATCACGCTCCTGGTCATTTCCAATCCGCGCTATCCGTTCGTGCGTCACCTCGACAAACTCCCGCAGCCCGTCACCGTGCACACCAGCGACGATCTGGATTTCCTCAAAGAGCATGCTCCCGACGCTAACGTGATCCTCAACGGCTTCCACGATGGCGCCAAGCTGAGCGCGATTCTGCCGCTCGCCACGCGGCTCAAATGGGTCCACGCGCTTTCGGCCGGCGTCGAAAAAGTTTTGTCGCCCGAACTCGTTTCGAGCCCCGTCCCCCTCACCAACGGCCGCGGTGTGTTCGGTCCCGCGCTGGCCGAATTCGCCATCGCGGCGATGCTGTTCTTCGCCAAAGATCTGCGCCGGCTCATCCGCCAACAGGAAGGCTCTCGCTGGGAGCAATTCGACGTCTCGTTTCTGCGCGCGCAGACCCTCGGCATCGTCGGCTACGGCGGCATCGGCCGCGAAACCGCGCGCTTGGCTCACGCGCTCGGCATGAAGGTGATGGCCGTCCGCCGCCGCGCTCCCGCCCAGGAAGATCCCCTCCTCGAACAATCCTTCGCGCGCGAACAGTTGACTGAAATGCTCGGCCTCTCCGATTACGTGTTGGCGGCCGCGCCTCTCACGCCCGAGACGCAAGGCATGATCGGCGGCAATGAGTTTCACTTCATGAAGAACACGGCCGTGTTCATCAACGTTGGCCGCGGCGCAGTGGTAGAGGAACAGGCGCTCATCTCCGCGCTCCGGCAATCCATCATTCGCGGTGCCGCGCTGGACGTATACGAAACCGAACCGCTCCCCGCCGGCCACCCCTTCTGGCGCATGGAAAACGTGCTGCTCTCCCCGCATTGCGCCGACCATACCACCGGCTGGATGGCCCTGGCCGTCGATCAATTTATCGAAAACTTCGAGCGATTCCGCAACGGCCAGCCTCTCGAATTTATCGTCGATAAGCAGGCTGGTTACTAAGCCCCGGTGCCTGAAATTTCATTCGCCGACATTCAAGGCGCGGCCGAACGTACGCGCGCGCTCGTTCATCGCACGCCCGTGTTCACCTCGCGCACCTTCGATGAACTGGCCGGCGCGAGCGTCTTCTTCAAGTGCGAAAATTTCCAGCGCGGCGGCGCGTTCAAAATCCGCGGCGCGTCCAACTTCATCCTTTCGATGCCGCCCGCCGATCTGCCGCGCGGCGTCATCACCTATTCGTCCGGCAACCACGGGCAAGCCGTGGCAATCGCCGCCGAATCCGCGGGTATCGCGGCCACCATCGTGATGCCCGCCGATGCGCCCGCCTCCAAAATGGCGGCCACGCGCGCGCACGGCGCTCGCATCGTCACCTACCATCGCGCCACCGAGGATCGCGAGGCCATCGCCCAAAAGATCGCGAACGAAACCGGCGCCAGCATCGTCCCGCCCTATGATCATCCCTGGACCATCGCCGGCCAAGGCACCGCGGCTTTGGAATTACTCACTGAAATCCCCGATCTGGATGCGCTCGTCGTGCCCATCGGCGGCGGAGGTCTGATCTCCGGCAGCTCCATCGCCGCTCACGCGATGCGCCCCGCCCTTCGCATTTTCGGCGTCGAGCCGGAGCAGGGCAACGACACGCTGCTGTCGCTCCGCGCCGGTAGGCGCGTCTCCGTTCCCATGCCCGCAACCATTGCCGACGGCTTGCGCGCCACCCAGCCCGGCGTGCTCACCTTCCCAGTGATTCAAAAGCACGTGGAAGATATCGTCCTGGTGAGCGACGCCGAAATCCGCGACGCCATGCGTTTCCTGCTCACGCGCATGAAGATGCTGGTGGAACCGAGCGGCGCTGCTTCGGCCGCCGCCGTGATGACGCGTAAGATCTCCGCCCCACGCCTGGGCGTGATCTTGTCCGGCGGCAACGTCGATCTGCCGTTCTAATCGCCGGTTTCTTCTAAAAAACAGCTTTCGAAAGCCCGGTCCAGCAGATCGTCCGTCAGTTCGAACTTCAGCTTCTCGAAATGGATCAAGTCGATCGCGTGCGACAGCACATCGCGCGGATGGCACCGCCGGAACGGCCGCCGCCCCTTGCCATAGTGCCTTGCGATGAACCGCGCGATCATCCCCTCAGGATGGGCCAGGCTTCGCGATTCACAGAACTTCCGGAAAATAGTCGTGAACTCGTGCTCGTCCGGACTGCGCAGCAGCATCTTGTATTGAATCCGGCGCAGAAAAGCTTCATCGCCCAATTGTTCCGGCTTCAAATTGGTCGAAAAGATCAAGAAAGCCTCGAACGGCACGGTCACTTTGCCGCCGCTGTGGAACTTGAGGTAATCCACGCGCCGTTCCATCGGCACGATCCACCGGTTCAGCACCTCCGCGGGACTGCACTGCTGGCGGCCGAAATCGTCGATCAGATAAATGCCGTTATTGGCCTTCAACTGATACGGCGCGTCGTAGATTTTGGACGTCGCGTTGTAAGTGAGATCCAGCATTTCGAGAGTCAATTCTCCGCCGGTGACGATGAACGGCCGCCGGCACTTGATCCAGCGCCGGTCATGCTGCGGA
>JASIGB010000841.1:0-3494 GCA_030045355.1 Bryobacteraceae bacterium | reverse complement strand
CGGGCACGTCGGAGGCGACGAAGTATTCGCCGTCGCCCAAGCCGATCACCACCGGAGGCCCCATGCGCGCCGCGATGATTTTGTTGGGATCGGAACTGGCGATCACGCTCAACGCGAACACTCCGCTCAGGTCTCTGACGGCGTGCCGGACCGCGTCCTCCAGGTTACCCTCGTTATATTTTTCGATTAGGTGCGCGATCACTTCGGTGTCGGTTTCGGTGGTGAACTTATGGCCTTCGAGCTGGAGCTGATGCTTCAGGCTCAGATAATTTTCGACGATGCCGTTGTGCACGACGACGATATCGCCGGTGCAGTCGCGATGCGGGTGCGCATTCTCTTCGGTGGGGCGGCCGTGCGTTGCCCAGCGCGTATGGCCGATGCCGTAGGGGCCATCGACCGGATTGATCCGAATGGCATCTTCCAGATTGCGCAACTTGCCCGATGCGCGCCGGACGGACAAATGTTGATCGCCATTGAGGACCGCAATACCGGCGGAATCGTATCCGCGGTATTCCAGCCGCCGCAGTCCATCCAGAATGATGGGGACGGCTTTTCTGTTTCCGATATAGCCGACAATGCCGCACATACTTACAGGATACAAGCGAGGCGTGTTGCTTAGTACGGACCCAGAGTACTTGGGAACTGGGATTGGACCCTCATGGCATGCCATGCTGGTTTTTTGCATGCAATCCTCAGCGAATGGTAATATGGTGCCATATCAGAGTACAGCGGAGAGGATACCGCGTAGTGCATAATTACGACCACAAAAAAAACAGCGCGTCACAGGCTTCGCAAACCGGCCGGACGCTGCTGAATCTGCGGGGAATGTTGTTAAGGGGCGATTTTCAGCCGGGCGAGCGAATCTCCGAGCTTCCTCTGGTGGCGCGGTTGGGAGTTTCCCGAACCCCCATCCGGCTGGCATTGGACCGGTTGGCGCATGAAGGACTGCTCGAAGCATCGCCTACGGGCGGGTTTGTGGTTCGGGCCTTCACGCTCGAAGACGTTTGGGACGCCATAGAAACCCGCGGCATCCTGGAAGGTTCAGCCGCGCGGCTGGCTGCCGAGCGCTTGGAGCACGACAGCGAGCTCGCACAGTTGCGGCGGTATCGGGACGAGATGGACGCGATGATCCAGAAAGACGGCGATCCGGACACGTTTGCCGAGCCGGATATCGATTCTTTCGCGCGCTACCTGGACCTGAACGAAGCGTTTCATAACGAGATCGTGAAGCTGGCCAAGAGCCCGATGCTGCGGCGCGCGATCGAGCGCGTCAATTCCGTGCCTTTTGCCTCGCCCAGCGCTCTGGTTTATGTGCGCGCCAAGCTGCCCCGGGCGCCGCAAATGTTCGCCATTGCGCATGAGCATCATCGCTCGATCGTGGATGCGATTGAGCACCGGCAAGGCGCGCGAGCCGAAGCGCTGGGGCGGGAGCATTCTCTGATGACCAAGCACAACGTCGAGTTCGCGCTCTCCGACAGCAGCATTTTGAGCGGCGTGCCGGGCGCTTCGCTGATCCGCATCCCCGCCGCAGTCTGACCCGCGATAGAATCGGCTTTCTGACTCCCGCGGGCGGCCTTGAGCCGCGACCGTGAGGGAGCGGTCTTATCTATGAACAATCTCGTAAACCTGACGACGCAGGACGGCGTCGCGGTCATCACCATCAACAATCCGCCCGTGAATGCTTTGAGCCCCGGAGTACCGGAAGGCCTGGTAGCGGCCTTGGATGCAGCGGAGAAAGATCCCGGGGCGCGCGCCATCGTGATTATCGGCGGCGGGCGCACGTTCATCGCGGGCGCCGACATCAAGGAACTGGAGCTGGCAGCGGCGGGGCGGGGAAGCGGTCCGCCGGAGTTTCACGCCATCCTGGCGCGCATCGAAGATTCGTCGAAGCCAGTGGTCATGGCGATCCATGGCACGGCGCTCGGCGGCGGCAATGAAGTCGCGATGGCGGGGCATTATCGCGTGGCCGTTCCCGACGCGCAGATCGGACAACCCGAAGTGAATCTCGGGATCATTCCCGGCGCCGAGGGCACGCAGCGCCTGCCGCGGCTGGTGGGTGTGGCGGCAGCCATGGACCTGTGTGTTTCCGGCAAACCGATCCGCGCGCCGGAGGCGTTGAAGCTGGGGTTGATCGACCGCGTGATCGAAGGCGATCTGCTCACCGGCGCCGTCGCGTTCGCGCGCGAAACTGCCGATAGCGGCGCGCCGCTTCGCAAAACGCGTGAGCTTTCGGACAAACTGGGTTCCGAGTTCGTGGATGCGTCGATTTTCTCGGCGGGCCGCGACCAGGCGCGCAAAACGCGCCGCAATATGATCGCGCCGCTCAAGGTGGTGGATGCGATTGAAGCCGCCGTCAACCTGCCGTTCGAGGAAGGCTGCCAGAAAGAGCGCGAGATTTTCGAGGAGTGCATCGGCACGGACCAAGCGCGCGCGCTGATCCACGCTTTTTTCGCCGAGCGCGCGGTGTCCAAGATCCCCGACATTCCCAAGGACACGCCCGTTTACAACATCCGCCAGGTGGCGATCATCGGCGCGGGCACCATGGGCGGGGGCATCGCGATGGCATGCGCGAACGCCGGGCTTTCGGTTTTGCTCAAGGACGTGGAGCAGGGAGCGCTCGACCGGGGAACCGCTACGATCCGCAAAAATTACGACGCTTCCGTCAAAAAAGGACGATTTTCGCAGCAGATTATGGACCAGCGCATGGCGCTGATTCATCCGCAGCTCACTTATGACGGATTCGAGCAGGCCGATCTGATCCTGGAAGCGGCGGTCGAAAAAATGGAGCTGAAGAAGCGGATCTTCGCCGAAATCGACAAAATCGCGAAGCCCGATTGCGTGCTTGCTACCAATACCTCGACGCTCGATATCGATGAAATTGCCTCGGCCACTTCGCGCCCACGCAGCGTAATTGGTCTGCACTTTTTCAGCCCGGCGCACGTAATGCGCCTGCTGGAGATCGTGCGCGGCAAGGCGACATCGAAGGAAGTGGTGGCCACCGCGCTGGCCGCGGCCAAGAAACTCGGCAAAGTGGGCGTAGTAGTGGGCAACTGCCGCGGATTCGTCGGGAATCGAATGATGCTGCCTTACATGCGCGAGGCGCAGTTTCTGGTGGAAGAGGGCGCGACGCCTGAGCAGGTGGATCGCGCGCTCACCGATTTCGGCATGGCGATGGGCATTTTCGCCGTCGACGACATGGGCGGCATCGACGTGCAATGGCACGTGCTGGAGGAGTCTAAGCATTTGCGCAAGCCCGGCGCGCGCGTGCCGCTGGTGCTGAACAAGCTCTTTCATATGGGCCGCCTAGGACAAAAGACCGGCGCGGGCTGGTATCGATACGGGGAAGATCGCAAGCCGGTGCCCGATGCCGAAGTGCATGCGTTGATCGACACCACGGCTCGCGAGGGCGGCATCGCGCGGCGTCGCATCAGCGACGAAGAAATCGTGGAGCGCGGCCTCTACATCATGATCAACGAAGGCGCGAAGATCCTGGA
>JASIGB010000078.1:0-7763 GCA_030045355.1 Bryobacteraceae bacterium | reverse complement strand
GAGCTTCGACGTTTTCCTGCACGGTGAGCCAGGGGAACAGCGCGAAACTCTGGAAGACGATGGACACGTTTTCGCAAGGGCCGCTGACGGGCGCGCCATGCCAGAGCACCTGTCCGGCGGATGCCGAAGAAAGGCCGGTGAGGATTCGGAGAAGCGTGGATTTGCCGGAGCCGGAGGGGCCGAGCAGCGTCAGGATTTCGTCGGGGTAAACGGCGAGATCGAGCGGCGCGATCACCTGGATGCGGTTCTCGTTGGGCTGTTCGTAGTATTTTTCGACTTGGCGCGCTTCGATAAGCGGTTCCGGCACGCTGCTTATTATCGCAGCCGGAGGGATTTACACCAAGTTCATCGAATCGTTACATGGTGGGCGCTAGGGCGCGATCGCGCGGAGGGCCAGATTGACGCCAATCATCAGCACCGACATGCCGGGGAGCACGAGCAGCGCCTTTTTCAAGCGCGCCGGGTCGCCCGCAGCGATGGATCCGATGACGCGCGAGCTGACGGCGAGGCCGATCCAACTGGCGGTGATGGCGAGGCCGATGGCGGTGCCGGTCATGCGCGGGATCGCATCGCCGATGAACGCGACGGTGGTGGGAAAGACGGGGGCCATGGACATTCCGGCCAGGAAGGCGAGCACCCAGGCGACGGTAGGATTGCGCGTCTTCAATACGGTAAACGTCATGATGGCCATTAAGACGGATGCGGCGAGGGTGACCGTGAGACCCGGCACGGAGATCAGAATCCGGGACGCGGCCAGGCGGCCGAGCAGAAGCCCGAGCGCAAAGCCGAACGAGAGAACATTGAGCGCGCGCACCTGCGGGACGCCTTGGGCTATCAGGTGCTGCACCAGCCAATTCCATACTCCGACCTCGCAAGCGACATAAAGGAACAACAGAAGCGAACACAGCCAAACGAGCGGACTGGCGAGCACGCTTCCGACATCCGAGAATACGAAGCTCTGGGCGCCCGAGGGCGAGGGGATGGGAGCGAGAATATTGATGACCAGCGTGATGAACGCGAGCGAGGCGATGAGATGGCACAGCCGCGTGGTGCTTTTGCCGAGTAAATTCGCCAGGACGAAGGGTGTGGCGAAACCGCCGAGGCCGAAGAAGATATTCAGGAGGTTGAGGGCGGTGGCGCGGTGGGCGGGGTCGACGTCGCTACCAAGGGCGTTCGCCGCCGTGACGATCACGCCGCCTCCGATTCCTAGCAGAAACAGATAGGATGCGACGGTGCGAAAACCAGTGGAGCGCGGAAGCAGCGCGACGGCGGCGGCGCTGAAGACCAGGCCGAGGACCAGTCCGATTTTCTTGCCTTCATAATCGACCAGAGGACCGACGCCGATGGAGGCCAGGATGAGGCCCAGCGCTTGGCAAAACGCGATGGTTCCATTTTGTTTCGGCGTGAGTTTGAAGCGCGCCGCGAGATCGGGCAGGATGGCGCCCAGCATCGCGGCGGTCATGCCGTAGACAAAGATGGAGAGAACAGCGGCGAGGATGAGCATCAGCACTCAGGTATAGCAGAGAAAGTGGGGGCGGGAGGGGCACTTGCGGTAGAATGGGGCGTTCGGGCCGTGGCGCAGCCTGGCTAGCGCGCCTGCTTGGGGTGCAGGAGGTCCCGGGTTCAAATCCCGGCGGCCCGACCAATTACTCCTTCATTTTGTCCGGCTCTACACAGCCCGGGTCGACGGGGTGTGCCAACAACGGGGCAAACCCCGATTCCAAACTGATCCTAAGAACATAAACGACCTCACCCTCGGGGCCTGTAGTTTTCGAAGTTGCGAAAGCCACAAGCCCACAGCCTCGCTATGCTATAAAAGTTCGTATCATTTTCTCACCGATACGATATACTTGGTCGATTAATCTATTCACTTTGTGTCGCGGGTCACTGGACTCTTTTGAACTTGTGTCTCGATAATAGCGGTCAAACCGATAACCAATTGAATCCATCTCGATTCACGTATTGCGCGAGGAGTCTTCATGTCGAATAATTGTCATTTTTATTTTTTCCTGCTTCTGGCGGGTCTTGTTTCCCCCCTCCGATCACAAAGCGATCCAAGCGTCCTTCGAAAACCGGTAAGTGCAACGGGATGGTATACACTGGCGGGCAATACCCGGCCGGAAGCGAACGCACAGAATGATCAGGGCAAGGTTCCCGAAACGTTCGCGATGAATCACATGCTGCTCGGATTGAAGAGGAGCCAGGCGCGGGAACAAGCGCTCGAGGATTTTATCGACCAGCTGCATGATCCCGCCTCGCCGAATTTCCATCAATGGCTGAGCGCCGAGCAGTTTGGCGAAAGGTATGGGCCGGCGCCCGCCGATATCGCCGCGGTTTCCGATTGGCTGCGCTCCAACGGCTTCACCGTGAACACCATCTATCCAAGCGGAATGTCGATCGATTTCTCCGGAACAGCCGGCCAGGTGCTGGCGGCATTCGGCACCGAAATTCACCGGCTTTCCGTCAACGGCGTGGAACATATCGCCAATATGAGCGACCCTCGCGTTCCGGAGGTTTTCGCGCCCGTGATTGCCGGCATTTTCGCGCTGCACGACTTTCGCCCGCCCAACATGAAATTACCGGTGCCCAAGTACACTGTCCAAACGCAGCTGATCGTTCCGGCAGATTTGGCCGTCATTTACGATTTGAAACCGGCCTTTGCGGCTGGTTACACCGGCGCGGGACAGACCATCTCGCTGCTCGAAGACAGCGATCTCTACAACACCGCCGATTGGTACACGTTCCGCAAGGCGCTGGGCCTGGCAAGCTATACCTCCGGCACTTTCAAGACCATCAATCCCGCGCCCCCAAGCGGCGCCAACAATTGCTCCGATCCCGGCGTCAACAGCGACGACGTCGAAGCCACCTTGGACGCCGAGTGGGCCAGCGCCGCCGCGCCGGACGCCGCCATTGAGCTGGCGACCTGTGCCGGCACTACCACCACGCCCGGATTCATGATCGCGGCCATCAACGTCGTCAACTCCAGCCATCCGCCGGCGATCATCAGTATGAGCTACGGCTATTGCGAAGCCTCCGCCGGAGTTTCGGCCAACTCTAGCTACAACTCCGCCTACCAGCAGGCGGTTGCCGAAGGCGTATCGGTGTTCGTTGCTGCCGGCGACTCGGGCGCCGCTAGTTGCGATGACGGATTCGCCAGCGCCACCCACGGCATCGGCGTCAGCGCTACGGCCTCCACGCCCTACAACGTGGCCGTGGGCGGAACCGACTTCGCCGACACCTCCCAAGGCACGAACTCTACGTATTGGGGCCCCATCAACACCTCCACCTACGGATCAGCGCTTTCCTATATTCCCGAGATCCCTTGGAACGATTCCTGCGCCGGTTCCATCGTGGCCGCTTTTTGGGGCTACACGGTTGGATACGGGCCCAACGGATATTGCGGCAGCGTCCTCGCCCAGGAACAGTTGGGCATTACCACAGCCGCGGGCAGCGGCGGTCCGAGCGGATGCTCCAGCGGCGTGCCGGCGCAGAATCGGGTGGTGAGTGGAACCTGCAAGGGTTACGCGAAGCCTACCTGGCAAGCCGGTGTCTCCGGTATCCCCACCGACGGCGTGCGTGATCTTCCTGATGTTGCTTTGTTCGCCGCCAATGGCCTCTGGGGTCACTACTATGCGTTTTGCTTCACTGACATCGCCAATGGCGGCGCCACCTGCTCCGCCCCTCCGGAACTTTGGGCCGGCGGAGGCGGTACGTCGTTTGCCTCCCCCATCATGGCCGGCATTCAGGCCCTCGTAAATCAGAAGATGGGATCCTCCCAGGGTAATCCGAACCCGGTTTACTACAAGCTGGCAGCCAGCTCCTCGGCCTTGTCGGCGTCCGTGTTTCATACCATCGCCAGCGGCGATATCTCGGTCAACTGCTCAGGCGATTTGGATTGCTTCGGAAGCGGATTCGAAGGCAGAGGCCGCGGGACAGAGTTCGCCGGGAACGGTGGCCTCTCCACCAGCACCCAGACTTACACGGCGGCCTACGGCGCGGCGGCCGGATGGAGCTTCGCCACCGGGCTCGGCAGCGTCGATGCCTTCAACCTGATCATGAATTGGAGCAAGGGTCAATAAAATGCCCAATCACATGACGCGCGTCTTCAGAACGACCCAACTTTTGAGCAGCGCTCTCCTGCTTGCGATTGCCGCGCCCCGCATCCAGGCTCAAAATTTCGATACCAGCGGAACCAGCAGCCTCACGGGCGCCTATTTGTTTCGGTACGTCAATTTCTTCAACGACAGCCTGGGCAACCTAACCGAGTCCTGCACGCTGTCGGGCACCATCAGCTTCGACGGCTCCGGCCACTACACGCTCTCGAACACGCAGCTCGCCGATTCCATGGGCACGAACGGCACCGGATACTGCGCTTCCCTCGGCGGTGGGACCTACGGCGTGCAGTCCAACGGCATGGCCCAGCTCGATAACCCCATGTATCCGGCCACTCTGCTCGGCGCCTTCAGCAAACCTGTCATCATCGCCAGTTCCACCGAGGACGACTATTTCGATCTTTTCATCGCGGTCCAAGCTCCGTCCGCCTCGTCGCGGAACGGCGTGCTGTCAGGGAATTTCACGGTCGGAACTCTGGACTTCCCCAATTCCTCCGCTTCTCTCGCCCGGCAGGGATACTTCACGTTGACCGCCGACGGGGCCGGCAATATCGCCGCGTTCACCGTCAACGGCTCCCTGCAGAATGTAAAAGGGGGCGCGTCCGTCTCGCAGCCGGTGGCGGCTTCGACATACTCGCTGTCCGGCGCCTCCGGTGGCACAGTGACGTTTCCCGGCAGCTCCACCAGCACCACCGAGATCATCGCCGGCGAGAAACTTCTGTACGTGTCCTCCGATGGAAACTGGTTGGTGGGCGGCTCGGCGAATGGCTCGGACATGCTCTTTGGTTTTCGCGCGCCCTCCGGGTCCGCTTCCAACTCTCTGGTCAATGGAACGTACTTCACCGCGGGCATGGAGGACGGCGCGCCCGTGTCGGAGAATCTGTTAGACGCCTTTTACGGTTCCATCAACGCCACGGGCTCGGGTGAACTCATCACGCACCAGCGGTTTGATGAGATCGTGCCCATTTTCACTTACGACAACACCTTCAACACCTCCATCAAAATCAGCCCGAGCGGCAGCTACTACGACGGCAGCACTTACAATTATTTCGCCGGCGCCAATGGTGCGGGATTCATGCAGATCGGCTCCAACGGACAGTTTTCGCTGATCGTCGGCGTTCACGCTCCTTCGTATCAGCCGACGCCCGCGCCCTGGATTGATCCCATCGGCATCACCAATGCGGCCAATTACACGCCCATCACTAACAGCTTCGCCCCAGGTGAACTGGTCAACCTGTTCGGGACCTTTGGCGTTGCAACCCAGACCGCGCCGGCCTTGCCGATTCCAACCAAGCTCGGTACCGTGCAGGTTCTGGTCAACGGGCAAGCTGCCCCGGTCTACTTGGTTAGCCAGAATCAAATCAGCGCCCTGATTCCGTACGAAGTTGCGGGGGAATCGTTCGCTACGTTTCAGGTGACCGTCAATGGAACGCAATCCAATGCGGTAACAGTATACGTGGACAATTCCGCGCCCGGCATCTACACGCAGTCTCAAAATGGCGTGGGAGACGGAGCCATCCAGCACTCCGATGGGACGGTCGTGAATTCAAGCAGCCCGGCTAAGCCTGGCGAAACCGTCGCCGTATTCCTCGACGGCCTCGGGCCCGTGACTCCTCAAGTGGCCGATGGCGCCGCTGCGCCCGCTAGCCCGTTGAGCGTCAGCGTGGAAGCCGCCGACATCGCGGTATTCCTTTTCGACGGCGAGGATTTTCCAGAGGCGAGCGTCTCCTACGCGGGCTTGGCCCCTTACGCCGCGGGCTTGTACCAGATCAATTTCACTTTGCCGTCGAACGGCCTCAACAATGGCGAGTCCACCATCTTTGTGGGGACGAATGAGGCTTTCAACGGCATGGCGACCATCGACTTGTCGGGCTTCTCCAGCGACGGCGCCGGATTGTCGTCGCCGTTACCTACTTCGGCGCCGCTCCTCCGAAAGCTGGCAGTGCCGAAGAGCCGTGCACGAGCCAGGACGTCGCGCCGCGCCCTGCCGAACTAGAGGCGGCCTGGCCGCCCGCGCGATTGCGGTTTCTGCTTGACTTGGGCCGGGCGTTGGTTTATACATAAACTCATTTACGCGAGAGCCCCGCATGCTCACGAATCGCCTGATCCCGCTGGCCGCCGCGTTGCTGGCCGCCGCGCCTGTCTTCGCACAAGTGGATTTCTCGGGAAGCTGGTCGCCTTTATATCACGAAGACCTGCCCGACCGGATTCCCGGCCCGGAGCTCGGCGACTACCTTGGCCTTCCCCTCAACGACGCGGCGCGGATGCGCGCCGACAGCTACGACGCGGATCGCATTTCCGTGGTGTCCGAGTATGAGTGCCGCCCGCACTCGGCCGACTACTCCATGCGCGGCCTGGCGAACATGCGAGTGGACGCCATTCGGGATGCGGTGACGCAGCGCCTGATCGCGTTCCACACGCGCATGAACTTTCAGGAGATGGAGCGCACCATCTGGCTGGACGGCCGGCCGCATCCTTCTGAATATGCGCCGCATACCTGGCAAGGTTTCTCGACGGGCACTTGGAACGAGAACATGCTCGACATTTACACCACCCACCTGAAGGAAAGCTATCTTAAGCGCAACGGCGTTCCCCGCAGCGACCGGGCCACGTTCACCGAGCATTGGGTGCGGCATGGCAATTATCTGACCGTCGCTACCGTCGTCACCGATCCAGTATTCATGACCGAGCCGCTGGTGCGAACGCAAACCTGGGTGTTGGATCCGGGCCAGGTGATCTCGCGCGACATCTGCGAGACCGCGCCCGAAATACCCAAGCCGGCCGATTACGTGCCGAACCATCTGCCGGGAACCAATCCGTTCCTGCATGAAGTGGCGGATTGGTACGGGTTGCCTTACGCGGCGACGCGTGGGGGCGCCGAAACACTGTATCCCGAGTACAAAAAGAAAATGGGCCAACCCGAACATCCTCGCGATCATTGCGAGCGCTACTGCTCCTGCGGGGCCGAAGGCTTGGTTTGTCTGAGCCCAACCTCAGCGCCGCCGGGTAAACGGCCATGATACGCATTATTTTGTCCACCTTCCTCCTGCTCCTTTGGGCCGCCACGGCTAAGAGCCAGCAGCAGGATTTCGACAAAGTCGAAATCCACGTCGAGCCGGTGCAGCACAACATCTACCTGCTCGCCGGAGCAGGCGGCAACACCACCGTGCAAGTGGGACCCGAGGGAGTTCTGCTGGTGGACACGCAATTCGCGCCGCTCGCGCCGAAGCTGATGGCGGCCCTCCGCAAGCTTTCCCCCGGGCCCGTGCGCTACATCATCAACACCCACATGCATCCGGATCACGTGGGCGGAAACGCCGCCATTGTGAAGCTCGCGGGTTCCGATCCTGCGCTGCCGCTCAAGATCATCGCGCAGGAAAACGTGCTGAACCGGCTGACCGCCACGGCGCCCGGACAGCCGCGTTTTCCCGAAGAGGGCTTGCCCATCGACGAATACGGCACGACGAAGCGGCTGCACTTCAACGGGGAGGCCGTTATTCTCTATCACGAGCCCAACGCCCACACCGACGGCGACACCTTGGTTCTGTTCCGCGGGTCAGACGTCATCAGCGCCGGAGATATCTTTACTCCGGATGCGTATCCCTTCCTCGACATCGAACGTGGCGGCAGCGTGCAGGGCGAGATCGCGGC
>JASIGB010000840.1:0-4348 GCA_030045355.1 Bryobacteraceae bacterium | reverse complement strand
TATCGCGGGACTTCGCTTGCCCACGCGCGCGGCTCAGTACGGTTTGTTCAGCTTGCATCAGCTTGACGCGGGCTCGACTAGGAGCGCGGTTCTGTGGAAGCGTGGATCGGATCCACCCAGCGCACGGTGCTCGGCTCCTCCCCGGGTAGGTTCACGACCACCGCTTCGTTGTCGCTGCGCACCAGCACGCATTCCAGGGTCTCATCGGCCGATGCGTTGATCTCTTGATGCGGGACATAAGGCGGTACATAGATGAAATCGCCGGGTCCGGCCTCCGCCGTGTACTCCAGACGGTTGCCCCAGCGCATGCGCGCGCGGCCTCGCACGACATAAATGACGCTTTCCAGCGCGCCGTGATGATGCGTGCCGGTTTTCGCGTTGGCGTGAATGCTGACTGTCCCGGCCCAAATCTTGTGCGCTCCCACGCGGGCGTATTTGATGGCGGCCGCGCGATTCATCCCCGGCGTCTGCGGCGTGTTGGCATCGAGGGACTCCTTCGCAATCACCTTGACGCCTTGCGTTTTCCAATCCACCGTTCTCGTTCCTGCTTGGTTCCCAGTTTAACCGGCTTTGCACGATTCAATTGCCGATACGCGGGAGCTGGATCTGCGCGCGCTGGTCCAACCCGCCAGGAACCCCAGCGGGACTGGGAGCCGCTCGCGCAGGCCCTTGCTTTCTCACAACCTTATTCATTTCGCCAAAGTTTATGATAGGCTGATTGGACAGGAAAATGGGGAAAACGAACTGGGCCGGGCGCGACATTCGAAGCACGCTTCATCCTTATACCAACCTGAAACTCCACCAGAGCGAAGGCCCGCTGGTGATCGCCGAGGGCGAGGGCGTGTTCGTTCGCGATGAAAACGGCAAAGCGTATCTCGAAGGCCTGGCGGGCCTGTGGAACGCCAGCCTCGGTTTTTCCGAGCGGCGTCTGGCCGAAGCCGCCTATCGGCAGATGTTGAAGCTGCCCTTTTATCACACCTTCGCGCACAAAGCCGTAGATGTCGGCATCGAGCTGGCCGAAAACCTCCTGAGCATCGCTCCGGTTCCGATGTCCAAAGTATTTTTTGTCAACTCCGGTTCGGAAGCCAACGATACTGTGGTGAAATTGGTCTGGTATTACAATAATGCGCTCGGCCGCCCCCAAAAGAAGAAAATTATCAGCCGCATGAAGGGGTACCACGGCGTAACGGTGGCGAGCGCCAGCCTCACCGGGTTGGCCAATAATCATCGCGACTTCGATCTACCCATTGCCAATATCCTGCATGTCGAATGCCCGCACTTTTATCGCTTTCATCTGCCCGGCGAGACCGAAGAGGCCTTTGCCACCCGCATGGCCGACGCGCTGGAGCAGCGGATCTTGAACGAAAATCCTGATACCGTCGCGGCCTTTATTGCCGAGCCGGTGATGGGCGCGGGCGGCGTCATACTCCCACCCGCGACCTATTTCGATAAGATCCAGAAAATTCTAAAGAAATACGACGTTCTCTTCATCGCCGACGAGGTGATTTGCGGGTTTGGCCGCACGGGCGAAATGTGGGGCAGCACCACCTATCACTTGAAGCCCGACATGATCACGTGCGCCAAGGGACTCTCGGCCGGTTACATGCCGATCGGCGCCGTCATGATCTCGGAAGCGATTTATGACGCGCTGGTGAAGCAGTCCGAGAAAATCGGCGTGTTTAGCCACGGTTTCACTTCCACCGGGCATCCGGTCGCCTCCGCGGTAGCGCTGGAGACGCTCAGGATCTACGAGAAGGACGGCATCCTGGCCCATGTCCGTCGCGTCACCCCGCAAATGCAGGCAGGGCTGCGGAAGTTCTCCGATCACCCGCTGGTGGGCGAAGTGCGCGGTGTGGGACTCATCGCCGCCGTGGAGCTGGTGGTTAAGAAATCCACTCGCGCGTCTTTCGATCCCGCGGCGGCCATAGGGTCGTATCTGGTGAAGCGCGGCCATCACCATGGCGTGATCCTGCGCGCTCTCGGCGATTCCATCGCTTTCTGCCCGCCATTGATCATCAATGAAGTGGAAATCAGTCTGATGCTGGAACGTTTCCGGCTCGCGCTCGACGATACCTTCGCGATGGTTCGAGAGCGCGGCTTCATTGAGACCGAAGTCCCGGTGCTTGCCAAATAGCGGTCAGGTGTGTTGAGTACGTCAACCCCCCGTGAAAAACGGGACGCGGCGAAATGGCCCTGGTTCCGCCCTAGTTTCTTGGTCCGATGCTTTCGGTGCGCCCGGCCAGCGGCTTGACGATCGGTCCGCCGCACACTCCGACGCCGGTGTTCAGCAGGGCATTGAGCAGGTTGTAAAACACCGCGTAGACCATCTGCTCGGTGATGGGCTGTTTGCCCGGCATGCGGAACGAGACCGGCAGTTCTTTGGCGATTTGCAGACGTACGGCATCGGGGAGCGTGCGGCCCGAGCGGTCCTTCTGGTTTGCCAGCGACATCGGGGTTTGCAGCACCGCGCCGCTCTTTCCGTCCACATAAAACTGGCAGCGCGAGAACCAGCCTAGGTTGCCGGGGTCGGCGGCATCGAACAGCAGCAGCGGCGCCTGACGGTCGACGGCGGCAAGGTGCAAGTTTAAGGATCGCTGGGTGTCCTCAATACGGTACTCGAAGCCCGCCTGCTTGGCGATGCCGGCGACGAAATCGGGGTCGAGCTCGAGCAGAAGGAACTTGTGCTCACCCGCCTGCACAACTTGCATGGCCTTATTGTACCGAGGCCACGGCAGGTTCGCGATATAATGACAGAGGAGCTTTACCCCTTGAACTTTAGACAGTTTGTGCGCCTCTGCGCCCATATTCAAATGCTGCCGGTGCTCGAAAGCGGCGAAGAGACGCTGGTGGGCGGCCAGGCTGTCATGGAAGGCGTGATGATGCGCGCGCCGCACAGCTATTGCGTGGCCGTGCGCAGGGCGAATGGCGAGATTGTCACCGAACAGAAGCCGCTTGCGCGCGTTTCGGAGAAATACCCGATCTTCCAATACCCGATTTTGCGCGGCCTGGGCACGCTGGGGCACGCGATGGCGCTGGGGATCAAAGCGCTGCAGTTTTCCGCCAATGTCGCGGTGAGCGAATTGGCAGCCAAGGAGGGCAAGACGGACGAAAAGGCGCCGGAGCTGAACGGCTGGATGCTGGCCGCGCCGATCGCATTTTCGTTGCTGTTTTTCCTGTTCATGTACAAGTTTGTGCCGCTATTCCTGGCTACCGAGGTTGGTAAGGCAGTTCCTTCGCTGCACGGCCGGTTCGCGGTGAACATGATGGACGGGGTGATCCGGCTCGCGATCTTCCTCGGTTTTCTATACCTGATTTCGCGCATGAAAGACATCCGGCGCATGTTCCAATATCACGGCGCCGAACACAAGGTGGTGTTCAATTTCGAGTCGGGTCAACCGGTGACCGTGGAGAACGCGCAGAAGTTCGTGACCTTCCACCCGCGCTGTGGGACCAGTTTCCTGTTGCTCATCATGGTGCTGGCGATCCTGGTGTATCCGCTCGTGCCGTTCGACGGATTTGTAGCGAAGCTGGTGGCGCGCATCGCGCTGCTGCCGGTGATCGTGGGCGTGAGCTATGAATTGATCCGTTACGCGGCGCGTCATCGACAAGGCCTGATGGCAGCGCTGACGGCGCCCGGCCTGTGGCTCCAGCGCGTGACCACAAAAGAGCCCAGCGACGAAATGGCCGCCGTCGCGATCCATGCGCTCGATGGCGCCATGCAGCTCGAAGAAGCGCAGGGCGGCGAACTGGTGATCGCTTAACATCCCGAACGCCTCCGGGCCGCGTGGCCCGAGGAGCTTGCCATGCAATATTCGCAAAAACTAGACGATATCGAAAGCCGGTTTGAAGATATGACGCGCCAGATGGCCGATCCGGCGGTCATCTCCGACGGTGAGGCTTATCGCAAAGTGGCCAAGACGCGCTCCGAGTTGGAGCCCATCGTCGCCAAATACCGCGAATACAAACAGGCTAAGCGCAATTACGACGAAGCGCGCCTGATGATCGAGGATCCCGATCCCGATCTGCGCCAGATGGCTAACGAGGAAGTGGTGCGGCTGGAGCCGGAGATCGCGCAGATCGAAGAAGATTTGAAAGTCCTGCTGCTTCCCAAAGATCCGCTGGACGAAAAGAACGTGGTGCTCGAAATCCGCGCCGGCACCGGCGGCGACGAAGCCACGCTGTTCGCGGCCGAAATCTTCCGCATGTACACGCGCTACGCCGAATCGCAACGCTGGCGCGTGGAAGTGACGTCGTTGAGTGAGTCGGCGGTCGGCGGCATCAAGGAAGTGATCGCGCTGGTCAGCGGGAACAAGGTTTATAGCCAGCTCAAGTACGAAAGCGGCGTGCA
>JASIGB010000839.1:0-4073 GCA_030045355.1 Bryobacteraceae bacterium | reverse complement strand
GGCTGACGCCTTCACCTACGGGATTGGCGGGAGGATCGGCTCGGGCGACGCCCTCACCTCCGGGATTAGCGGGGCTGGGCAGCGCCCCCGGGTCTGGGGGCGCGCTAGGATCGAAGGAAGCCAAGGAGCCGATTGTGCGACTCGCATTGCTCCCTGTTTTCGTCTGGGCCGTGGCTGCCCAGATGCCAGATTCGCGCTTTGTCTTCGATGTCGCCACGGTGCGGCATGGGCCGGTGGGAGATTTCGGCGTGGGCGGCACAGGATGCCCGGGTGCCGATCCCGCGCGATGTTTCGTCGAAAACTATCCCTTGTCCAGCCTGTTGCAGATGGCGTACGAAATCCGTTCTTACCAGCTTTCCGGCCCCGGCTGGATGGACCTCGAGCGCTTTACCATCAACGCCAAAGCTCCGGAAGGAACCAACAGGGGGCAACTCAGCCAGATGCTGCGGAATCTGCTGATTGAGCGTTTCCAAATCGCGGCGCATTTCGAAAAGAAGCAGATCACGGGATATCAGCTTGTGGTGGCGAAGGGTGGAGCGAAGTTGGATCAGTCACCCGGGCCTCCGAAGCAGGACGAGGATCCCCGAAAAGAGGCGCCGCGGATCAAGACCGATCGCGAAGGCTATCCGGAACTACCGCCCGGCCGCCACTTCATGATGGTGGGGGGACCGAACGGCCGCGCGCGTTGGCGCTTTGTAGATGCATCGATGGACGAGTTCGTCGAGAAAATCGCGGATTCCATGCTTCAGAAGCCCACGGCGAACGCGACCGGTCTCGCGGGAAGATACGACTTCCTTCTGTCCTATTCCTGGGCCGCGATGCAGCCGGATCCGCCGCCGGACGCGGGCGCGAGCCTGTTCGAAGCCCTCCAGCAGCAGCTTGGACTAAAGCTGGAATCGAGCAAAGTTCCCATGGAGATCCTGGTAATCGATCACATAGAGAAGATCCCCAGGGGAAACTAGAGGCGCGGCTCGAGCCCAGCTCTGCCACGGCGCAGCCCGAACTAATCCCCTCGCCAATCCCGTAGGCGAAGGCGCAACCTGAGCCGCGCCCCCCCGCCGCGCCCCTGTTTGCGCCCAAGCCATGAGTCTGTCACACTCTAGCTTGATGCCGGGACGTTTTCCCCCACGTCTGGTCGGCCTGAGTGTGGCCCTATTGTTGGGCGCGGCCGAGATCCATCCCCAGTCGGTACTGCTGGCGGACGGCATTTCTTCCAAGGCCTTTGAAGGCGCGCTGGCGCCGTTCCCCTCGGCCGAGAAGCTTTCCTACGACATCGAGTGGAGGCTCATTTACGCCGGCAACGCGGAGCTGAATCTTCAGCCCCAGCCCGGCGAACCCGGCAAGTGGGATTCCGAAGTACACGTGCAGTCGGGAGGCTTGGTCTCCAAGCTTTACAAGCTGGATGACACCTACCGGTCCGACATGGACGGCGGATTCTGCACCAGCGTGACGCAGATGGATTCGCTGGAGGGCAAGCGCCATCACGATACGCGCGTGGTCTATGACCACACCCGCGGAAAAGCCAACTATGTGGAGCGCGACCTGAGCAAGAACAACGTGGTAAAGACGTCGGAAGTGGAAATTCCGGCCTGCGCCATGGACGTCGCGGCGGGGCTGTACAAGCTGCGTATCGACAAGTTGGAGCCGGGCCAGAACATGCAAGCTCCCATGAGCGACGGAAAGAAAAGCGCGATGGTGCGCGTGGAGGCGCAGGCGCGGGAGCAAATCAAGACCAAGGCCGGGACGTTCGATACCATCCGCTATGAGGTGTTCCTGTTCGACGGCGTGCTCTATCCCAAAAAGGGCGACCTGTTTGTCTGGCTCACCGACGATGCGCACCGGCTTCCGGTGCAGATTCGCGCGCGCATGAGCTTTCCGGTGGGCAGCATCACGTTGGAATTGCAAAAGGACGAACATCCCTAGGGACCGCGCCGCCGCGGTCGCGGTTTGCCGAAGGGCTCCCGTTCGGTCGCTGGGATTGGGGACTTGGCAATTTAGTGGTTTTACAGCAAGATTCGGATAGTCCCGAAGTAGGCGCACGGGTAGCATCGTGGTATGCAAGCAACAACGACGATGAGCAATGAAGCAACGAATCACTGGGACGCGGTGCTGGCGCGCGAGCGCTCCCTGGACGGCGTGTTCTACTACGCGGTGCTGTCCACTGGTGTGTATTGCCGGCCGTCCTGCCCCTCCAAACGGCCGCGGCGCGAGAACGTGGTTTTCTTTCGCACCCGCGAAGCCGCCGAACAGGCCGGATTCCGGCCCTGCCGGCGCTGTAAACCCGACTTAGGCGCAGCGGGCGAGCTGAACTCGCAACTGGTGGAGAAGGTTTGCCGGTACATCGACACCCAATCCGAGGGTCCCGTAACGCTCGAGGCGCTCGGCCGCGCGCTGGGTATGAGCCCTTTCCATTTGCAGCGGACGTTCAAGGCGCTGACCGGAATTACGCCGCGCGCCTACGCCGATTCGCGCCGCCTGTACGCCCTCAAAGCCGGTTTGCGCGAGGGACATTCGGTGACGCGTTCGCTCTACGATGCCGGCTACGGTTCTTCCAGCAGGCTCTATGAACGTTCGGCATCGCAATTGGGTATGACACCCGCGCGGTATCTCAAGCAGGGCGACGGCGTCACCATTCGCTACACGATCGCAGCCACGCCCCTGGGGAAGATGCTGCTCGCGGCCACCGAGCGCGGTGTTTGTTCGATTCGTTTCGGAGATTCCGAAGAAACCTTGGCGCGCGAACTGCGCAGCGAGTATCCGAAAGCGGAGACGATTCGCGCCGGTCGCGCACTCGATGAGCCGGTGAGAAAGCTGCTCATGATGATCGAAGGAAAATCGGCGCCTTCGCTTCCACTCGATATTCAAGCCACTGCGTTCCAGCGGCGGGTTTGGGAAGCGCTGCAAGCGATCCCGCGCGGCGCCACGAAATCGTATCGCGAGATTGCCATCGAGATCGGTGATCCCCACGCGGCGCGCGCCGTGGCGCGAGCTTGCGCCACCAACCCAGTCGCGATCGCGATTCCTTGCCATCGCGTGGTACGCGAGGACGGTCGCCTCGCCGGCTATCGCTGGGGCGCCGAGCGTAAGAGGAAGCTTCTGGAGCTGGAAGCGGCGCAGAGTGCGGAAGCCGCCCCGGCGGGCCCTAAGAGGAATCTCTGAGACGAGTGGGGAAATTGGCCGTAAGTTGCAGAATCTAAATAAGTAAAACGCCAGAAATCGCCTCGTTGCTTTACTTTTTCCACCGCGCCTTGCGATACTGAGTGCAGAAGCCCGCGAGGCACGCGAGTCAAATGAACCAGTTAAGCGAGGCCGTTACTCGCTATCACAAAATTCTGGAGAGCGACCACTACAAGAACCTTTCCTGGGCACACGATCTCCAGGAACGCATGAAGGCGCACAATTTGGTCGCCGCTGGTAGGCCAGTATCTCCGGTTCTGCGTCCGCATTTTATCACGCGCAGGCAGTACGCGGGGCTGGTGAAGGCGGTGGAGTCGTTTTCGAGTTCCCTGCAACGGGTGCAAGCCAAGGCGCTCAGCAGTCCCGCGCTGCTGGCGCGGATGGAACTGCTGCCGGCCGAGAAGATGCTGGCGGCGGTGGATCCCGGATATCCATTCCCGGCGGTCACTTCGCCGCTCGACACCAATATCAACAACGGCACGTTGAGATTTTCGCGCTATATTCCGGACACGCCGGTGGGCGTCGCGTACGGCGAAGCGCTGGCCGACATTTTTTACGACGCCGCGCCGGTGAAGGAGTTCCGCAAACGCTATCGCCTGGAAAAATTGCCGGGCGCCAAATATCTGCTGCAAGCGATCCTCAAGGCCTATAAGGAATGGGGCGGCAGGAATAAAAAGCCCAGCGTCGGGATTCTCGAACTGCGTCATCCTTTTCAGACCGGCGAATCGGGCGAAAGCGCGCTGATCGCCGAATTGTTCCGGCGCGAAGGTTTGCAGGTGGAAGTGGTTTCTCCCGAGCAGCTCGAATATCGGGACAATGTCTTGCGGCGCGGGAATTTCGCGATCGATTTGATTTTCCGCCGCGTGAAAGTGCAGGAATTTCTGGTGCGGTTCGAT
>JASIGB010000838.1:0-5181 GCA_030045355.1 Bryobacteraceae bacterium | reverse complement strand
TGCCGGCGGCTGTCTTCGTGGCAGCCATTTTGCGCTCCACCGCTTTCATCAACCGGACTTGGACGTCGTCGGGGATGGCCTGCGGCTCAACCCCTTTGTAGACCTTGAGGGTCTTTTGCGTGGTGTCCAGGATCACGAAGCAGTTGGGGCATTCGCTAATATGCCGCTCCAGCTTCACGCGCAGTTCCGCGTCCACGGTTGAATCCAGGTAATCGGCGAGCTCCTGCAAAAACTCTTTACAGGTAAGCAAAAACGTCATCCCCTTTCCGCCGGAAGAAGCGCGTTAGCCTCTCCCGCAACTGCAACCGCGCGCGCAGCAAACGGCTCTTGACCGCCGGCACCGATATGCCGAGTGTCTCGGCGGTCTCCTCAGTGCTCAATTCTTCGATGTCTCGCAGCACGAAAACGGTTCGGAAAGCCGGCTTCAGGCTCTCCACCGCTTCGTCCAGAATCTTAGCTAACTCCTCGCGGGAGTACTGCTGCTCGGGGTTATCTTCCCACACCGCGATTTCGCGGACCACGGTATCTTCGCCCGTATCGAGCGGCTCATCCAGCGGGACGGTCCGGTCGGACTTCCGCTTGCGCAGTTTCATGAGCGACTCATTCACGGCGATGCGGACAATCCAGGTATAGAACTTAGATTGCCCGTGGAAATCCCCTAAATGCTCGAACGACTTCATGAACGTTTCTTGCAGCACGTCCTCGGCGTCCGTATCGTTTTGCGTGATGTGTTTGGCCAGGCGGTAGATCTTGGGTGAGTACCGGTTCACCAGCTCATTGAAGGCCGCGATGTCGCCCTCGCGAGCCTTGGCCAGCAACCCGGACTCGTCGAACACCCCTGCTTCGGTGGTGGCAGGCATTCCCCTTCATGGTAGCACCGGGGTTACCAGACCCAGCCGCCGGATCAATGGGTGGATCACTCGGTTCGCAGCGCGTGCATCACGTCGATGCGCGCGGCGCGGGCGGCCGGCAGCAGCGAAGCGACCACCGCGGCGGCCAGCAAAACGATCGCGGACCCCAGCGCCGGCAGCACGCCCGGCATCCGGATATCGGGAAAATAACTGCCGGCCAAGCGCGCCAGCGCGAAGCCGCCCGCGGCGCCAGCAATAACCCCGATGATGGCCATCCAGGCACCTTCGCGCATCACACCCCAAACCAGACTTCGCGGCTGGGATCCCACCGCCAGGCGAATGCCGAACTCGCGCGTGCGCCCGCTGACCGAAAACGCCAGCACACCCGCCACGCCAACCACGGCGATCAGCAGCGCCACGGCCGCAAAGCCGCCGAACACCAGCGTATTCAGCCGGTCCGGCGTCAGCACTTCGGCGCGCACGTCTTCGAGCGTCGCCGCACGCTCCACCACCTGGTCGGCCGACATATCGCGAATGATGCGCGTAACTGGAGACACCAGCGCGTAAGGATTCGAATGCGCATGAATGAACAAGCGGCCTCCGCCCATTTCCTGATCCAGAGGATGATACACGTTCAACGCCGGTCCAGGCATCACGTGTTCGTCATCCATGTCGGCCACCACGCCGACGATCCGCCGCGGCTCAGCGCTGACGTCGATGAACTTCATCACCGGATCGGTCCACATCAAGTGGCGGTTCACGGCATCGCCCGCGGGGAACATGCGCTGCGCCAGGCTCTGGCTGACGATGACCACAGCTTCGCCCTTGGCGCGGTCGCGCGCGTCGAAATCGCGCCCGGCGAGCAGCGGAACGCCCAGCGCCGCGAAGAACCCCGGTGAAATGGTACGGAACTGCGCGCGCGGGTCCTCTTCGCCCGGCGCGCGGACGTGGCCGTCGACGGAGAACTGGAAACCCGGGCCATAACTGCCCGCATCGCGCCAGGGAACTACGGTGCCCACCGCGACGCTATCCACGCCCGGCAAGGCCTGGACGCGCCGGATGGTTTCCTTGTAGAAATTCAACACCTGGCCGGGCGTCTTGCCGTACGACATTACCGGAACGTTGATCGCGAGCACGTGATGCATATCGAATCCGGTCTGCACGGCTTCGAGCGCGAGCAGCGTCTTCAGCAGCATGCTGGCGCCAGCCAATAAAACAAAGCACGCCGCAATTTGCGTCACGACGAAAACGCGCTGTCGTGCGCTGGTGGCGCCGGTTACCCGCAGACTGCCGCTCGCGAGATTCAACCCGTGCGACGTTCCGGCCTCAGGCAGCCGCGGCACCAACGCCAGCAGCACGGCCGCAAGCACCGCAAGGCCCGCGCCCACCCAAAGCATGCTGGAATCTACGGTGAGATCGAGCGCCCGCACCGAAAACCGCGATGCGTAGCGAGCGAGAATCGCGACCATCGGTTCGGCGCTCAGCACCCCCAGAGCCGCGCCCGCGCCGCATAGCAGCAGGCTTTCGGCCAGCAGGGTGCGACGCAGCGCGCCGGCACTAGCCCCGAGCGCCGCGCGAACGGCCAGCTCGCCTTCGCGGCGCACGGTTCGCGCCAGAATCAAATTGGCGACGTTCGAACAGGCGATCACGAACACCAAAATCGACGCGGCCAGCAGCACCCACAACACGATTCGGGCGCGCGAGGTGATTTGATCGCGCAGCCGGACGGCGCTGATGCGGAAATCGGCTTTAGCCGGATATGTCTCGGGATGTTCTCGCAGGATGGTGCCGTGTACCGTGGCGAGTTCCGCGCGCGCCTGCTCCAATGTCGCGCCCGGCGCCAGACGCCCGAACAGCTCCGTCATGCGGTGCACACGCCCGGTGACCATGGTGGCGGAAAGATGATGCGGGCTGGTGACGACATTGGCGATGATTTCGGTCTCGGCCGGATAGGGAACCGAGGGTTCCAGCACGCCGACAATAGTGGCCGAGCGCGTGCCCAACCGCACGGTTCTTCCGATCACCGACGGATCGCCGTGAAGCGCGGTGGTCCAGAAGCGGTACGTGAGCACGACCGCGCCCGCGGCGGCGGGTCCGTCATCGCGCTGATCGAGAAGCCGGCCCAACACCGGGCGCAGTCCCATCACCTGGAAGTACGATCCGCCCACCACTCCAGCCTGGATTTCGCGCGGTTCTCCCAGCCCGACCATCGTGAAACCGATGGTGGAGAAATCGCCAAACGCGCTGATGGTCTTCACGCGCGATTGCAAGTCCCGGATTTCAGGCACCGAAAATGTTGCGTTGTCGATGCCGCTTCCACGCGCGCTTTGGCGGATGTAAATCAGGCGGTCTTCATCGCGATTCACCAGCGGACGCAAAAGGACGCCGCGGACCAGCGTGAAAATGGCGGCATTCGCTCCAATCCCCAGCGCCAGGGTGACGATCACGGCCGCGGTCAGGCCCTTGGTGCGTGTGAGCGAGCGGGCCGCGAATTTAAAGTCGTTCCAAAGGTTCACAGGGCCTCCATTCCCGCGGCGGGGAGCGACTACCGGGCCGCCATTTTCTCAAGTATAGTTCGAGGCTGCGGCGAAGTTGCAAAACCGGCGCATAAAGGAATACTATGGACTCGATCAAATTAGGGGCATCAAGAATGAAGATATTGCATGCATTGGCCGTTCTTCTGGCGGCGGGGGCGTTGGTGACTCCGGCGCTGGCGCACCATTCGTTCACCATGTTCGACATGACGAAACGGATCACGCTGGTCGGCACCGTCACCTCTTTCGAATGGACGAATCCGCATTCCTACATCGAGATCGACGTTCCCGACGAAAAAGGAACAGTGAAGCACTGGAGCATCGAGATGGGCAGCCCCAGCATTCTGATGCAAAGCGGCTGGAAGTTCAGCAGCCTGCATATGGGCGACAAGGTCACGCTGATCATCAATCCGATGAAGAGCGGGCAGAATGGCGGGTTCCTTTCCGAGGCCACGCTGCCGAGCGGAAAAGTGCTCACCAACGGACCGCGGCTGGGGCCGCCGCCGGCACAGAAGTGATCAGCGCGGGGAACCAGGAATGAAGTCGATCTTTTTTTCGTGCATGATGCTCGCGGCCGCGGTAGCAGCGCCACTCGTAACAATGACGCCCGCGCTTTTCGCCGCTGAATCGCCGGATTTCACGGGCATTTGGGGAATTTACCGCGGCGGACCGGGTGCGGACCCGGCGTTTCGCCCGCCCGCGCCTTCGCCGCTGGTCTTGAAGCCCGCCTACGATGGACCCTATCGGGCGCGCCAAGCTGAAGAAGCGGCGGCAGCGAAACGCGGCGAGCAGCTCGCCACTCCCGGCGCCGAATGCATCCCCTACGGCGTGCCAACCATGATGTCGGTGGCGATTTATCCGGTGGAGTTCATCCAGACACCTAGGCAAGTCACGATTATCGCCGAAGCATTCAGCGAAGTGCGCCGCGTTTACCTGGACCGTCCGCAGGAAAAGATCGAAGACGTTGCCCCGGGCTACTACGGCCGTTCGGTGGGCCATTTCGAAGGCGACACGCTAGTGGTGGACACCGTCGGGATCAAGCCGGCGGTGACGCTGCGCGGGATCCCACATAGCCCCGAAATGCGGGTCACCGAACGTATTCGGCTGCTGGCGCCCGATATCCTGCACGATCAAATTACAATTGAAGATCCGGTGGTGCTGGAAAAGCCGTATACGTACACCGTGGCCTATAAGCGCATGCCCAAAGATTACGAAATGGTGGAGTTTGTGTGCGACAACAACCGCGAATATGTCGACTCGAACGGCATCGTGCGCCTGAAACTACACGATAAATAGATAAGGAATTTAACGATGCAGAAGCGATTATTTGTCACCGCAGCGGCCGGGCTCACCCTTGCCGCCCTTGCCGGGGCCCAATCCACGGCGCCACCGCCGCTGACGGCGCCGCCTTCGCAAATCGGAGCGCTGGCTCCCGAGAATCTGGAGAAGCCGCGTCCCAAACCTCCTTTCGACATCACGGGCACATGGCTGCACGCTTTCAGCCGCGACAATCCGTTCACGTTTTCGCCGCCGCCGGGCGCCAAGCTGACGGCCGAGGCGCAGGTACAGTACGACGCCGCGAAGAAAGCGCGCGCGGAAGGCAAGGCTTATCACGACGACATCGGCGCCTGCTGGCCGGCCGGAATGCCTTTGATCATGACGCGAGTGTGGCCCATCGCCATGCTCCAGAAACCGACAGCCATTTACATGATCAGCGGGTTCATGAATAGCGTCCGCATCATTTATCTGGACGGCCGCAAGCATACCGATCCCGACATCATTATCCCCAGCTTCAA
>JASIGB010000837.1:0-12907 GCA_030045355.1 Bryobacteraceae bacterium | reverse complement strand
GCGTCGCCGAGCACTTCAAGAAGCAATATAAAACCATCGACATCGATGGCGTCCGCGTCATTTTTCCCGACGGTTGGGGCCTGTTGCGCGCCTCCAACACGCAGCCGGTCCTGGTGATGCGTTTCGAAGCGGCCAACGAACACCTGCTGAAGCAGTATCAATCGGAAGTTGAGCAGGTGCTCGAAGCGTCGCGCGCCGACGCGGTTCCAGCCACATGATGCGCTTCCTCGCACTGCTCGCCGCTGTCGCCTCGCTCTGCGCGCAGGAGCCCGCGCCCACTGTACTGCACGCCGCGCGAATGCTCGACGTCGAGACCGGTAAGATCACAGCACCCGCCGAAATCATGGTTGTGGGCGAGCGCATCGCGGTGGTGGGAACATCCGTATCCCACAATCAGGTCGGCACACAAATCATCGATCTCGGCGATCGCACCCTGCTCCCCGGCCTCATCGACGCGCACGTGCACCTGTTCCTGCATCCCGGCGCCGAGGATTTGCAGACCGTCGAAGAATCGGTGCCGCAGCGCACCATCCAGGCCACGCTCGCCGCGCGCGATGATTTGATGGCCGGCTTCACCGCCGAGCGCGACATGGGCACCGAAGGCGCGGGCGCCGCCGACACGGCCGTCCGCGACGCCATCGACAAAGGCCTCATCCCGGGCCCGCGCCTGCGTATCAGTGGCAACGCCATCAGCATTCTCGGCGGCCACGAGGACGCCATCGGCTACAACCCCGAGCAGCACGTGCTCGGCAACGCAACCTACGCGAACAACGCGCAGGAGTTGGTCACTGTGATGCGCGAGCAGTTCAAGCTCGGCGCCGATTTCATCAAGATCTACCAGACCGGCAGTGATTCCGTCCACGACGGCACACTTACTACGCCATACCAATACACCGAAGCTCAACTCACCGCCGCCGTCGCCGAAGCCGCCCGGGTCGGCAAGCACGTCGCGGTCCACGCCACCGGCGAACCCGGCGCTCTCTATGCCGCGCGTGCGGGCGTCATCTCCGTCGATCACGCCTTCCAGCTTTCCGATGAAACCATGCGCCTCATGCACGACAAAGGCATCTTTGCTGTCCCGACGTTCACCATCATTGAGTACTTTTCCCAGCACGCCGCAACCCCGGAGGCCGCCGCGCGCGAGCGCGCATTGCAGGAACTCCACGCGCGAAACTTCGCCAAACAACTCACCGCCGGTGCGCCAATCGCCATGGGTTCCGACGTCGGCCCGTTCCCCCATGGAACACAAGCCCGCGAATTTGTTTTGTTGGTGAAATACGGGATGACGCCGCTCGCAGCCATCCAAGCCGGTACGCTCAACGGCGCGATATTACTTGGATGGGAAGGCCAAATCGGCGCGCTGAAACCCGGCTACTTCGCCGACATCGTCGCCGTTCCCGGCAATCCGCTCACCGATATCAGCGTTTTGCAAAAGGTCGCGTTCGTGATGAAGGGCGGCGTGATCTACAAGAAGTAATCAATCGCCGTGCATCGCAAGCTGCGTTTGGGAAGCAGGAGGCGGCGGAGGGGGCGCCGGTTCAGCGCCTTTATGATCGAACCGCACGGACACGAGCTTCGAAACGCCAGGCTCTTGCATCGTGACGCCGTACAACGACTGCGCGGCCTCCATGGTGCGCTTGGCGTGCGTGATCACGATGAATTGTGTCTGCTGCGACATTTCCTTGATCAGCCGCGTCAGGCGTTCGATATTCGGCTCATCCAGCGGCGCGTCCACTTCGTCGAGAATACAGAACGGACTGGGCGTGTACTGGAAGATCGCCATCAGCAGTGCCATCGCGGTGAGCGATTTTTCGCCGCCCGAAAGCAGCAGCACGCTTTGCAGCCTTTTTCCGGGAGGCGAAGCCACGATGTCGATTCCGGATTCCGCGATGTTGTTTTCATCGGTGAGCCGCATCTCGCCAATGCCCCCGCCGAATAGCGTTTTGAACATCTCGCGGAAATGGCCGTTCACGGCTTCGAATGCCTCGCTAAATCTCCGGCGCGATTCGATGTCGATCTCATGGATGGCTTTTTCGGTATCGCGGATCGAATCGAGCAAATCCTGCCTTTGCGCGTTCAGGAAGTCATAGCGCTGCTGCGCTTCCTGAAACTCTTCGAGCGCTTGCGGATTCACCGGCCCCAGCGCTTCGATCTTGGCCTTCACGTCCTGATACTTCTGATCCACTTCGGCCAGCGCCGCTTCATCCAGGACCAGCTCTTCACCCGCGGCCAGTTCTTCGGCCGGAATTCCCAGTTCCTTGCGGCTGGTTTCGTCCAGGAATCGCAGCTCGGATTGTTTGCGGACCAGCTCCAGCTCGATGTGCGCGCGCCGCTCTTGCGCCGCCTGCACGGAAATGCGCAACTGCTTCAGCGTTTCATCGAGCGCCGCGAGATCGGCCCGCTGCGCGGTTTCGCGCTCCGCCAGTTCGGCGGCCATCTTTTCCGCGGCGCCGATCGCTTCCACCAACTCGCCGGCGCGGCGATCCAGCTCGATGTTGTCGGCGAGCAGCCGCGCGCGCTCCACGCCCCAGCGCTCCATCTCCGCGGCGAGTTCTCCGCGCCGTGCGATCGTTGCCGCGATCGAAGCTTCATGCCGGGCCTCGGTTGCGCGCTCGGAGCGCTGCCGTTCTTCGAGACCGGCCAGGTCTGCGCGCAGCGACCCATGCTCTTCGCCCAGTTTGTGTACTTGCGACTGCAGCTCTTCGAAATCGGCGCGCGATTGTTCCAGCACCTGTTCTTCGATGGAGCGCGCGGTTTCGCGCTCTTCCAGCAATCGCTCATCGCGCTCCTGCTGTTCACGGGCGCGCGCGCCTTCCTGCCGCAGCCGTTCCAGCTCCAGCCGCGCCACCGATAATCGCGACTGGGCGCGCGTGAATTCCTCGGCCAACTGCCGGTGCTCGTGATCCAGCGCCAGCGCCTGTTTTTCCTGAATTTGCTGCTGCGTCCGCAAGCTTTCGAGATCTTCGCTCAGCCCTGCGATCTCGCTCTCCAGTTGTTCGAGCGCGCCCGCGGTGCTTTCCACCGCGCGCTGCTTGGCCTGCACTTCTCCGTTCAACTCGCGCAATTCGCGCTTCAGTGCCAGCGGTCCGCTGCCGGTCTTCTTCCCTCCGCTCACCGCGTACCCGTGATAGCTGACGCCATCGGTCAAGAGAAAGAAAAAGTCGGGATGCTGGATCGCCAGCCGCTGCGCCGCCGCGCGGTCCTTGGCCAGGAAGCAGTGCGCCAGGCGCGGCAGCAGATCTCGCGGCGCGCTGGCGAAGCCGTTGGTGAAGCGCAGATGATCGCTCAAGCGGCCCAGCACGCCTTCGTCGCCCGAGAGCGATTCGATCGCGCGCCCCTGCTCGCCGGCTTCCGGATGCACCAAAAACGTCGCGCGGCCATCGAGATCGGTGCGCATGAGATCGATCCCGCGCTCGGCATCGTCCCACTTCTCTACTACCACGTATTCCAGCTCTTCGTGCAGGAACTCTTCGGTTGCCTTTTCGTACACCGGCTCCACTTCCACGAAATCCGCCAGCACACCGGCGGCGCGAAACTCCTCGGCCTCGCCGCGATCGATCGCGGTAAACAGGCGCTTGACGCTTTCCGCCGTATACGCGCGATGCGACAGAATCTCTTCGAGTGAATCCTTGCGCGCCTTGGAACGCGAGGCATCGGTGCGCAATTGATCGAGCAGTTTCCTGGCTTCCGCGGCCTGCGTTTTGCGGTCAGCGAGTTCTTCTTCCACGCGCCGCCGCCTGTCAGCCGTGGATTCGAGCTCCATCTGCCCGGCCGACATTTTTCGCGACAGTTCCTGTTTGAGGGCCGTCAGGCGTTCCAAGTCCGCGCCAGCAGTCTGCTCGTCGCGCTGGCAGCGCGCCCTATCGCGATCCATGGCAGACAGGTACTCGGCGATTTGCGTCAACTGGTTCTTCAGCGCCGAGGATTCGCCCAGCAGCCGCAGCACGTTTTGACGCCCGGTTTCAAGCGTCTTCGCGCGTTGCTGCAGAGCCTGCTGGATCTGCTCGCGCTCGGCGGCTTTGGCGGCCAGCAGATCGCGCGCCGATTGAATCTGCGCCTCCAGCTCCACCACCAATTGCAAATGGCTTTCGAGATCGGCGCGCAACTGTTCGTGGCGCTTTTCGAGCTCGACGGATTCAGTTTCGCCCGCGGCCAGCCGCTGCTCGATGCCCCCGCTCTGCTGCGCCTGCGCATCCAAGCGCCCACGCGTGCGTTCTTGTTCGAGCTGCAAATCGGCCAGACGGCGGCGTGCTTCAGCCAGCTCGGCGTCGTTGCGATAACAGGCATCCTGCAGCGCCGTGTATTCGCGCTCGCGCTCGCCCACCTCGCTCGAAAGATTTTGGAAGTCCGCGTTCGCCAGATTCAGATCCAGCGCCGTTTTGGCAGCGTCGCGCTCCAGCATGCGGAAGCGCGCGGTGAGCGAGGCGCGCAGGTGCGCGATCATCTCCGCCTTCAGCTCGTCATATCTTCTGGCCTTCGAGGCTTGGCGCTTCAGCGAATTCACTTGCCGCGAAACTTCTTCCAGGATGTCGAACACGCGCGATAGATTCTGTTTCGCGCCTTCGAGCTTGGCTTCCGCCAGCCGTTTCTTGGTCTTGAATTTGCCGATTCCGGCGGCTTCTTCGATAATCGCGCGGCGGTCTTGCGGCTTGTTGCTCAGGATCTGGCCGATGCGCCCCTGCTCGATGATCGCGTAGCTTTCCGGCCCCAGGCCCGTTCCGATGAAGAGGTCCTGGATATCGCGCAAGCGCGCCGTTTTGCCGTCGATCAGGTATTCGCTCTCGCCCGAACGGAAAAGGCGTCGCGTAATGGTGACTTCGCACGGCCTGTGATGGCCGTTCGTGTGTCCATTCGCGTGGCCATTGCCGTTAGCGTGGCCGTTCTGTTCGTGATGATGCGCGTCTTGATGGTGACCGGCTTCGGCCGTGGGATCCACCAGCGTCATGGTCACCGAAGCCAGACCGAGCGGCTTGCGATCGCGCGTCCCGGCGAAGATCACATCTTCCATCCGGGAACCGCGCAGGCTCTTAGCGGACTGCTCGCCCAGCACCCAACTCATCGCGTCGCTGAGGTTGGATTTTCCGCAACCGTTGGGACCTACGATGGCGGCAATGCCGGAACCGGCGAACTTCATCTCGGTCCGGTCAAAGAACGACTTAAAACCTTGGATTTCGATCCGCTTGAGCTTCAGCAAAATTGCTCCCCTTCCATTATCGTCTCGGGGGATGGCTGTATGGTAACCGGAATCGGTGGCAAAGTAAAGCGGGTTCTAGCCTATAGCTGGCACATACGAGAGCAACTATACAAGATCTAGTACGGCCACTGCTGCGCGCCAAATGTAATTGACCGTACCCTTATGAAGATAGCCTAAAGCTCACGTCCACTTCCGTCAAGACCTCTACGGGAGTACCGTTCAAGTAAGTCGGCTTATAAACCCACTGCTTTACCGCGTTCATGGCGGCCTGCACCAGCAGAGGCTGGCCGCTCAACAGCGAAAGATTCTGCACGGTTCCGTCTCTGGCGATGATGGCCTGGAGGCGTACCACGCCTTGTATGCGGGCGTCACGGGCGAGCACCGGATAATCGGGCTCGACCTCATGAATCAGCTTCGCCTCTTGCACGTTGCCCCCCATGCGGACCCGCGTGGGCCCAGCGGGCTTGGGAGTCTCGGCCTTCGGCGGCGGGGGCGGAGGAGGAGCGATGCTGGGAACACCGCCGATGACGCCGCCGATCACGCCTCCCGGCACTCCACCGGGAACGCCACCCACCACTCCAGCCACATCCGATGGAGGCGGCAATTCCTTGAGATCGTTGACATTCGCGACTTGTTTGGGAACCGTCTTCGGCGCGACGATATCGCTCATGTGAAACACGCGCGGCGTCGCATGGGTCGCGCGCGCGGCGTGCACCATCGCGGGTGGAGGAGGCGGGGGCGGAGGAGGCGGAGGGGGCGGCGCGAGCAGCACACTTTGAAACTGCGCCAAGGGCATCGATTCCACGAAGAAAAGCGGAATCGCCAGCAGCGCCCCGATCAGGAGCACCTGGCCCGCCAGTGCCAACACCACGGTCCACGAACGGCGTGTCTTGCCGTCCGAAACGAAACTCTGTTCAAACATAACTTCCTCCGCTTTCCCTGCACCCACTTAGACGTGGGTGAATCCTTTGGCGGTGCATCCGCTTTGTAACGATTAGTGTTTTGTTGAGCTTAGATTGGACTAGTGGGGACTGAATCAGTGCAGACTGAAGAACGTGCGCCACAGCGTGTCTACCAATGCGTGCACGCCCGAGGAAGCCACCAGGCTGCGATGGCGCCGGTAAGCAGAGCCATAGAACCACCCGGCGAGCGTGGCAAGCGCCACGTAGCGCCAATTCGGAGCTGGCGCATGGAACACATGGCTGAACCCGAACAGCACGGACGCCGCCGCCTGCGCGAGCGTTCGCGAGCCAAGCGACCCTTCCAGGAGATTCTGAAGGATCCCGCGGAACAGCAGCTCCTCTAGGATGGCAACGAACAGAAGAATCGTGATGTACCGGAAGACGAACCCCTGAACGCCAGGCCATATCGGATTCCACGAGATGAACCGCATCGCGAATCCCAGCGGAATCGCCAGCACAGCGAATTCGGCGAAGTTCACCGCCGCGTCGCGCAGAATCTCTCGCGAAAGCGCGAATCGATATCCCTCGCCTTCGATGCCGCGCCAGATCACGAAGCCCCAAGAGGTGATCGCGACGAGAAATGCACGCGCCATGAAATCCATGCCGGCGGGTTTGTTCCAGATTCCTCCCGCCGCGCCTGCCAGCAGAGGCAGGATCAAAGCGGCCAGCACCAGCGCGTCCTGCCACGCGATGCGCGTGGGATCGCGAACAGGCGCGATAGCGTACAGCTCGAACACCAACACAGCCAAGCCCGCGAGCTTGGCAAACGCCGGCCAGCGGAAATCGCCTGTACCCGCGCAATAGATGAGGTAGGGCGCGAGGAACACCAGGACACACAGAGCCGCCCGCTGTGGCCCGTGCAATCTTGCCCATAACCAGGCGAGCGGTGCGGCAAATCCCGGCACCAGATAAAGGCCGAACAGCAGCGCCAGACAGCCGTAGATGGAAGCCGCTTCCCACGCCCCCACCGGATATCGATCTAGAGCGATCGCGCCGGCATAAACAAATAACGCCAGCAGGGCTAAGTAAACGGCGATGAATCCAAGCCACCCGCGCATGCGCTGCCATCGTACCAGCCCCTCCTGGAACCCGGCGTGCACTTTCCGGTCCCATCGGGAGGCGCCGATTGAGGAAACGATTCAGGTATGACCGGTTCGATATCTTGGTCGCAACCTGCGCCGCGCTACTACTGGCGGCCGGTTTTGTGGGAATGTCGCGTGGAGCGCCGCAGCCCGCACCGCAGGGATCATCCAGCTCGACCCGCATTGCCATCCGCGATCTCAGCCGTGCGCGGGCCGCCTTCGACGCAGGCAAATACAACAAAGCAATCGATCAACTGAAGAAGTTCGCGGCGGCGAATCCCGATATCGCTGAACCCCATGTGCTGCTCGCAAGGTCCTACGCCGCTACCGGCGACTATGCCAGTGCCATCCGGGAGTTTAAGACCGCAGTGGTCATGGACCCGGAATACGCCGACCTAAACTCCGACAAGTACATCGGCAAAGGGATCAAATCGGTGCTGGCCCACGGCTGGGCGCCGTGCGAAATCACGTTAAATTCTGAGCGAAATGACGCGGCCCAGACCGCGGTGAAGGACGACGCGGCGTATCTGCAGCGGATGCTCGCGGGGGGGTGCAACTAGGTTTATGGAAACGCAGACTATTCCCGTCCCACTGGAAACGGATAGCCAGGTGGAAGAAGCGCGGGGTTGGCTGCATCGCAATCTGGATCTGCTGCTGGTCGCCGCAACCGGGCTGGCGATCGGCGGATTCGGCGTGTGGCTGTCGTTCCTCGGAAATCCAAGGAACGCCGGGATTTGCATCTCCTGCTACATGGAAAACCTAGCCGGCGCGCTCAACCTGCACGGCAATCCGCGCATGGAATATGTCCGGCCTGAGCTGATCGGCTTCATCCTGGGTGCGGCTTTGGTCGCGTTCTTGGGGCGCGAATTCCGGTCCGAAGGCGGATCGTCGCCGGTATTACGCTTTTTGGGGGGTGGGATCCTCATGGTGGGGTGCGGCGTATTTATGGGCTGTCCCATCCGCATGGCGCTGCGGCTGGGCGCGGGCGACTTCACCGCAGCCAGTGGATTGGTGGGACTCGTGGCCGGGGTGTGGCTGGGCTTCGAATTTCTGAAGCGCGGATTTTATTTGGGCGAAGCCGCGCCCATGCCACTGATCAACGGCTTGATGCTGCCGCTGATCGCGATCGGGACTTTGATCGCGATGCTGGTGAAATCGCCGCTGCTGGCATCGAGCGTGAGCGGCCCGGGCGCGGAGCGCGCGCCATTTGCAATCGCACTCGGAGTGGGCTTGGCGGTCGGTGCGCTGGCGCAGCGCTCGCGTTTCTGCATTACGGGCAACATCGGGAATTTCCTGGCCGCGCGCGATTGGAAGATTGCTTCGGGTGTTTTTGCGATGTTCGGATCGGCCGTGATCGTGAGCCTGCTGCTCGGATCGTTTCATCCAGGCATCGAAGCTCAGCCGGGATCGAACCTCGCGTACAGCTGGAGTTTTCTGGGAATGGGACTGGTGGGCGTGACTTCGGTGATGATCGGCGGGTGCCCGTTCCGGCAAGTGGTGCTGGCAAGCCAAGGCAGCGCGGATGCCGCGGCGTGCGTGGCGGGGATGCTCGCCGGCGCGGCGCTAGTCCAGACCTGGGGAATCGGGAGCACGAACGTGGGTCCGACGCCTGCGGGCAAAATCGCAGCGCTCGCGAGCCTGGCGTTCGTGCTCATCGTGGGCCTGGTTTTGCGCGTGCGCGAGCAGGGACAGCCGGCTGATCTTAACTAATATGATCTATTTAGATAACGCCGCCACGTCGCATCCCAAACCGCCGCGAGTGTACGAGCGCGTCGATGCGGTTCTGCGGAACTGGTCGGCAAATCCTGGGCGCTCGGGCCACGCGATGGCCATCGAAGCCGCGCGCATCATCTTTGAAACGCGCGAGAGCGTCGCCCGCCTGTTCCACATTGCCAATCCCGACCGCATCGTGTTTACGCCGAACGCAACGGGCGCGCTGAACCTCGCGATCCTCGGAACACTCCAACCCGGCGACCATTGCGTCACCACGAATATGGAGCACAACTCCGTGGTTCGGCCATTGCACGCGCTCGAACAACGCGGCGTGACCGTCACACGCGCAGCCACGAATCCCGATGCGATCGCCGGCGCGATCAACCCGCGCACTCGGCTAGTTGCGGTCACCCACGCTTCGAACGTCGTGGGCGAAATCAATCCCATCGCCGAAATCATCGTGGCCGCGCACGCACGTGGCGTTCCAGTTCTCCTTGACGCGGCCCAAACCGCAGGATCGGTGCCCATCGATACCGGCGCGCTGGGCGTGGATCTGCTCGCGTGTCCCGGCCACAAAGGACTCCTGGGCCCCCAGGGGACCGGCTTCCTGTACATCGCTCCGCACATCAATCCGGAGCCCATCCTCTTCGGTGGTACGGGAAGCCGGTCGGACCTCGAAGATATGCCGGATTTCGCACCCGATCGCTATGAAGCAGGAACGCTGAACACGCCGGGGATCGCTGGCCTCGGCGCGGGCGTCGAGTTTCTGATCGAGCGCGGAGTGGATCAAATCCGCGCACACGAAGTCGCGCTGATCGATCAGTTGATGAACGGTCTGGAATCAATCGACGGCGTGACCATCCACGGCCCGCGCGATCCGCAGCGTAAGACGGGCGTGGTGCTCTTCACCATCGACGGCATCGATCCCGCCGAAATCGGCGATCGGCTGGATTCCGAATTCGGCATCGCGGTGCGCGTGGGCCTGCATTGCGCACCCGGAGCGCATCGTGCGCTCGGGACATTTCCGCTGGGCGGCGTGCGCCTGAGCCCGGGCTACTTCAATACGGCCGAAGACGTCGAGCGCGCGGTGGAGGCGGTGAGCCGCATCGCACTGCATAGAACGGTGGCCGCATGAATCCGGCGTGCATCTTCGTCTTCAAGAGCACGTATCTGACGTTTCGCGCCGAGAAGGCGCTCAAGTCGGCCGGAATCGCGTGCGCGCTAGTCACCAAGCCGCGGCACATCAGCTCGGATTGCGGGCTGGCGGTCCGCATCGCGACCGACAAGCGCGCCGATGCGGGTTCGGTGCTTGTCCAGCAGTCCATTCCTTGTCTCGGAATCTTCTGAGTGTCACCCTGAGTTCCCGGCGAGCATCGAACCCCATGGGAGAATAGTACACACATGCCGCTGCCTTCCGATGAGAAGTTGATCGCCCTCGCCAACGACCTGCTCCAGCAGTTCGACAAGATTTTTGGACTACATCCCGGCTTCCGGCCCGCGCACGCCAAGGGCATCCTGTTATCCGGCACATTCAGGCCTTCCTCCGCCGCGGCGTCGCTCACGCGCGCGCCACACATGAACCAGCCGTCGACCCCCGTGATGGTGCGTTTCTCCAATTCCACGGGCATTCCGCTGATCCCCGACAATAATCCCAACGCGCACCCGCACGGATGCGCGGTCCGCTTCTATTTGGGCGAGCGCGTTCATACCGACATCATTTCGCATGGCGTCAAGGGATTTCCCGTGCGGACGGGGCAGGAATTTCTGGAGTTTCTCAAGGCGCTGGCCGCCAGTGATCCAGCCAAAATAGCCGGATCGCAGCTCGAAGCGTTTCTCGGAAGCCATCCTAAAGCACTCGCGTTCGTGCAAATGCCCAAGCCCGCGCCCGCAAGTTTCGCCACCGAACCATATTTCGGCATCACGGCGATGCGCTTCATCAATAAAGACGGCGCCGGCCAATACGGGCGGTTTCAAATCGTGCCCGACGCTCCGGTGCAATATCTCAGCGAAGCCGACGCCGCGGCCAAGAGCGCCAATTATCTTTCCGATGAGGTGAAGGCACGCGTGGCGAAGGGGCCGATCGGGCTGCGCGTAAAGGTGCAGCTTCCCAATCCAGGCGATGCGGTGAACGACGCCACCGAGCAATGGCCCGACGACCGGAAACTGGTCGAACTCGGCGCGATCTCGCTGAACGCTCTAGTCCCCGACGACGCGCACGAGCAGCAATGGACGATCTTCGATCCCATCCCGCGCGTGGACGGCATCGAACCGTCTGATGATCCCTTACTCGATTTGCGCGCGGCTCTGTATTTGATCAGCGGGCGGCGGCGCCGGGCCGCTCCAGCGAGCGCGGCATCGGCCTAAAATAGGCCTGACGTGCTCGGCCGCATCGCCCAATTTATCGAACGCAACGGGATGCTCTCCCACGGCCAGCGCGTGGGGGTCGCGGTCTCGGGCGGGGCCGATTCGGTCTTCCTGCTGCACGCACTGCGGGAACTGGCTCCGCGCTGGGATCTGACGCTGAGCGTCGTCCACATCGAGCACGGGATTCGCGGCGAAGCATCGCTCGCCGACGCCGAATTCGTACGGGAACTCGCGGAAGATTTCGGGCTCCCGTTCCATCTCCGGCAAGCGGATGTTCCGTCGCTCGAAGGCAATCTCGAAAAAGCGGCGCGCGACGTACGGCAAAGCTTTTATCGCGAATTAATCTCATCCGGCGCCGTCGACCGCGTGGCCACTGGCCACACGCTCTCGGATCAGGCCGAGACGGTGCTGTATCGCATCCTGCGTGGCTCAGGGCTCACGGGACTCGCCGGGATTCTGCCGGTCACGCGCGAAGGACTCATCCGCCCACTTCTCGAAATCGACCGCTGCGAAATCGAAGCCTGGCTGCGCGCGCGTGGCCTCGACTGGCGCGAGGACGCCAGCAACCGGGACCATGCCTATGCGCGCAATCGTCTGCGCCATGAAATCCTGCCGCTGCTCCGCGCCGGCTTCAATCCCCAGCTCGACACCGCCCTCGCCCACCTCGCCACCCTCGCCCGCGACGAAGAAAGCTACTGGCTGTCCGAACTTGGCCGACTCTCGCCAATCCCCAATCCCAGCCAGCCGCTCGTCCTGTCCATCTCGGAACTCACAGCCGTGCCCGTCGCGCTGGCCCGCCGGCGGCTTCACCACGCAATCCCCGGTGCGAGCTTCGCCCACATCGAACGGATCCTCGAAATGGCCCGCTCGGCGAACGGCCATGACCGGTTCCAAGCCACCGGAATCGACGTCTGCCGGTCTTTCGATCGAATCCGGATCGCGCGCGAAGGAGATCCCCCGGATGCGCGCCGGGACTTCGCCTTAGTCCTGCCAGTGCCCGGATCGGTGGAACTACCCGGCTCCTCCACCCGTATTACGTTGCAGGTGCTGGAGAAAAAAGCGGAAACCTCTCCCTGTGTTACAGTGGTGGATGAACTGGACTGGCAGCGCCTAAACAGGGGCGGCGCACCCAGCCTGGTGCTGCGTAACTGGAGACCGGGTGACCAGTATAGGCGAAGGGCGCATGCCAAGCCTCAAAAGATCAGGTTTTTCTTCCAGCAAGCCCGCATACCCTTGTGGGAACGCAGCCAGTGGCCGATCATCACGTATAATGAAGCTATCATTTGGGCCAGACAGGGCGGGGCGGCCGCCGAGTTCGCGCCAGGACCGGAAACCCGCGCCGTCCTCAAGGTTGTGGAATCGGACTGGTAACTTCAGAATCCGCGGGACCGGGTTTAGCGTCCAATTTGTTGGGCAGAGTCCCAGGTGTACGTGTAGCCCCACGTGTAGGGAGAAGGCATGAATAATTCGAACTTCAAGACCGCCATATTTTGGGTGGTCATTATTGTCATCGTGGTCCTGTTCTGGACCGTGGTTCATAATACCAAGTCCCGCCCGGATGCCCAGCTTTCCTACACGCAGCTCATGAACGA
>JASIGB010000836.1:0-8300 GCA_030045355.1 Bryobacteraceae bacterium | reverse complement strand
CCATCGATCGCAATGGCGATACCGCATTGCACGGCGCGGCGCAGAAGGGCGATGACCAGGTGGTGCAGTTCCTGGCCGATCACGGCGCCAAGCTCGACATCAAGGACAAGAAAGGCCGCACGCCTCTCGACGCCGCCAACGGCCTGATGGGCAACGGCGGCTTCGACGGCTCGCGCCGCGACGTGCACGAAAGCACGGCGGAGTTGCTCAAAAAGCTGCTGGCCGGGCCCGAAGCCAAGGCTAGCGCTCCCGCCGCGCCATAGTATTCTCGAAGTATCCTCGTCCAAATCACAAAACGTTAGGATGGCACGGGCGTGCTCCGTTGCATGCGTGATAACGGCTCTGTCACCTGGCAAAAACAGGAGAGCCGCCATGCACCTTTCTTCGCGCTGCATGACCTGACCCATTTTGCCGTCGAGACCATGCTCGGCTTTCCCCGCGGGTTCTTCGGTCTGATCGCTGAAGGTTGGGAAATCGAGGACACCACCGGCAAAGGATCGCGCGGACCGCTGCCGGAGGAAGCGGCGCTGGTCGAGTGTATCGTCGGCACACTCGATAGCGAGCGCGCCTCGGGCGATGTCCTCGCCGCCGAAGATTTCAATGGCTGCCTGCGCAGCTCGCTGCGCATCCTCACCGAGCAGGATCTTGCGCGTGTCCGCGAGCGCCAGGCCGAACTCCACGCCGCCTGGCAGGCCGTCCCGCCGGGTGAGACCTTATCGCTCGATTTTCCTTCGAACCACGTAGACCGAGGCTTTCTTGCCCGACACTAGAATATTGAATCTGTTCTCCAGCGTGAATGCCTCTATGCCGGGTAGCTCCTCCGTTGTCAGGATCACCAGTTTTCCCCCCGGCCGCAAAATCCGCGCGAATTCGGTCAGCATCGCCCGATAAAAATCTTTGCTGGGCAGCTCCAGAAAATGCCCCCAGGGCGGATCGGTCACGATCTTGTGAATGGAGCCGTCTTCATAGCGCCCCAGCTTCAGCGCGTCGTCGCGCCGAACCAACATGCGCTTGCGCAGCCCCAGCTCTTTGATGCGGTCCTTCAGCGCTTCCACCTTTCCCTCATCGATGTCGCTCGCGATCACTAGACCCGGAGCGAAGAACTTCGCCCGCTGGATCGCGATGGCGCCCGACCCGCAGAACGGATCCAGAAACAGCTCCGTCGGCGCCGGATCGGACAATCGGCACAGAATGTTAGCCAGCTCCGGCCGCAGTTCCCCCTTTTGCAGGCTCTTGTCATACGCCTGGTGATGGCTCAGCCGCCGCGCGAAAAATCCATATCCTTCGCTGCGCTCGGCGAGCCAGAACTCGTGATCCGGCTTGGCGCGATTGGGCCGCATCCGGGTCTTTTCCGCGATCCGCTGCTCGATCGCCTCCATCACACCGCTCTCCAAACTCACCAACTGATTCGCTACCGAGGCAATCACACGAAACGTCCCAGGCGGCGTTTCTACAGCCCATTGACCGGCGATCACGCGCTCAGCCATCTCGCGCACCGGCGCGCCCTCAAACCTCAGGATGATCTCGAAACTGTTGGTCACGAACGGGAGCTTCGCGATCACGCCAGGCTTTGCGTCCGTCTCATACGCGATCAGGCCATCGAGCGCGAGTGTGACCTTCGCATCCGGCAGCGCGGCCCGCAATGCATCCTGCACCGGATCGAGCAGCCCCGAAATGAACGTCGAATAATAGGTCTTCACGCGTGAGACCATGGAGCTTGAACATCACTCCGCTCCCAACCAGACTGCATGTCCTCATTTTGCAGCACCCGCAGGAACCCGACAAAGAGCTCGGCACCGCGCGCTTGGCGCACCGGACGCTTGCCAATTCCACACTGCGCGTCGGCCTTTCCTGGCCGAATCTGGGGAAAGCGCTCGGCCGGCCTGCGGTGCACGGGAATTGGGGCGTGCTGTACTTGGGCGGCAAAACCGAGAGCGCCAAAGCCAAACAAAGGGCGGCCGATCTCGCCGCTCTCCACCTGGAAGGCATTGTCGTGCTCGACGGCAACTGGTCGCAAGCGAAAACCTTGTGGTGGCGCAATCCCTGGCTGCTGAAGCTCAAACGTATCGCGCTGAACCCCGCCCGCCGGTCGCTCTACGGTTCGTTGCGCCGAGAGCCGCGCCGCGAGTGCCTTTCGACGATCGAATCCATCGCCGAGGCGCTCGACGCCCTGGGCGAGGACCCCAGGATCGGTGAAGCGCTGCGCGCCGAATTCGCGGAATTGCTGCAGCGGTTCCGGCCGGTCGAGCCCGTGGCGCTGGACCAGCCCCCCGCCCATGGCGCTCAACCAACCAAAGTGAGATGATTTTGGCAAGGAGGTCCTCCATGCGGCTCACCTGCCACGTTTGCGCAGCGGTCTTGACGGCCGGATTTGCGATTGCGGCCACGCCCGCCAAGGATGCGAAAGCCGCGAAAACCTACGCCGCTCCGCGCACGCCCGACGGCCACCCCGATCTCCAAGGCTACTGGAACAACGGCACCTACATTCCTCTGGAGCGCCCGAAGGATCTGGGGACCAAGGAATTCTACACCGAGGCTGAAGCGCTCGCCATCCAGAAGAAAAACGTCCAGGCCGAGCACAGCCAGTCCGCCACCGACATCCACTATGACAACGCGATCTGGCAGGGCGAACGGTTCGCGCCAGGCGCTCCCGACCTGCGCACGTCCATCGTCTTCGATCCGCCCGACGGCCGCCTCCCACCCCTATCTGAGGAAGGCCAGAAACGCGCGGCTGAACGCGCCGCACGCGCGCGCACGGTATCGCCGGCCAGCCCGGAAAGCCGCTCGTTGGGCGAACGCTGCATTACCTGGGGCGCCGACGGCCCGCCGCTGCTCGGCTCAACGTATAACGCCAACGTCCAGATCGTGCAGAACGGATCCGCGCTGGTGATTCTTACCGAAATGATGCACGATGCGCGCACCATCTGGCTGGACGGCCGCCCGCACATCCCGGCCAATATTCACGAGCTCGCCGGCGACTCACGCGGGCATTGGGAGGGCGACACGCTGGTGGTGGATTCCACCAATTTCAGCGACGAAACCAACTTCCGCGGTCCGCCCGCCACCGCGCGCCAGGACATTTTCTCCAGCCCCAAGCTGCACGTCACGGAGCGTTTCACGCGCACGGGCGACGATGCCATCGTTTATGGTTTCACCGTGGACGATCCGGGCGTCTGGACGCGCCCCTGGTCCGGCGAGATAGTCATGCGCAAAGTCAAAGGCCCGATCTTCGAATATGCCTGCCACGAAGGCAATTACGGCCTCAGCGACATCCTGGCCGCGGCCGCGAAGAAGCTGCGTTAATCCACTGCCCGAAGATACACGAGAATCGCGGTTAGCTCGCCGTCATTGTACGCGCCCATCACCGAGGAGTGCCGCCACGCGCTGCCATCGATGAATTTCACCGAGCCCGGATCGGCGTTGCGCTCCACCGGCGGCACCGACGTCAGATCGTAGAACAGGGTGGTCTCTTTGGTGTCGCTTAACACCAGAGCCGGCATCGACGCACCGTCCATCGTCGCGGTCTTGACATCGGGCGTCTGGAGCGCCTTGAGCTCGGCTACGGAAGCCGGCACTTGGGCGATCGGGGTTGCTACGGAGATACCGTAGCCGCCAACTTCGTGGCACGTGGCGCAGCGTCCGAAGCCGCGGACGGCGTCGAAGAACAACTGCTGGCCGCGAGATGCTTCGCCGGTGAGCGCTGGCGCGGCCGGTGCGGGGGCGGCCAGTGCGCCAACATCGGGATTCGCGATGCCGTTGAGCGTGGCGACATAGGCGACCACCGCCGCGAGATCCGCTTTCGACAGCACGGTCGCGAACGCCGGCATCGGCGTTCCCGCGACGCCGCCCATCACCACACCGCGGATATGCGCCTGCGTGAATCCACGCCCGGCCAGCCGCGGCGCGCCGCTCGCCGTTCCACGCGGTCCGTGGCAATATCCCGTGGCGCACGTTCTCGCGAACACCTGGTCGCCCTGTTTCACCGCATCTTGTGCCGCGCACGACAGCGCGACCGCACACAACAGCACCATCGATTTCACCGGGCTCCTCATTTCGAGCCCTCCGGCAAAGCGAAGACAACGAGCGTCGAGCCCAACCGCCAATCCTGATCGGGAAACAGCGCCGCCACTGCTCCGCCCACCACCGACTGATGCCAACCTGTGGACGTCGCGATATACTCGCGCCCGTTCACCGAGTACGCGACCGCCCCTCCGCGATGGCCCGCGCCGGTTTGAAAACTCCACAGCTTGTTCCCGGTCTTGGCATTGAGGGCAAAGAACTCGCCTTCGGGATTTCCGGTGAACACCAGGTCGCCCGCCGTCGCGAGCATCGAAGCCAGCAGCACGTATTTGTAGGGCACGGTCCACGCACGCTTTCCCGTCACTGGGTCCCAGGCGTCGATGTGGCTGTAGGTCGAGCGCCCCGGCGGCAGCTTGATCGGGAAGTCGCCGTTCATGTAATTCTCGCCTTCCTTGGGAGGATTGTTGTTCGGCGTGACGTCAGCGCATATTTCGAGCACCGGCACGTAGAGATCGCCGGTGCGCGGCGAGTAGGCCATCGAGTTCCAGCTCTTCGCGCCGGCCGCGCTCGGACAGACCCACATCGTTTTCCCGAGCTCCGGCTCCTTGCGTCCGACGATTTTTCCGTCTTCGGTGACGCCCGTCATCCAGGTGTGCAGATCGGGCACGTTGAAAACCTGCACCAGTTCTCCGGTAGCGCGATCCAGCACGCTGGTCAACCCGCTCTTGTTCATGTGCACCAGCAACTGGCGCATGCGCCCGCGGACTTCGCGATCCATCAGCAGCACTTCATACGCGGAATCGTAATCCCACACGTCATCGTGGACTTCCTGATGATGCCAGCGCAGTTTGCCCGTGCCGGCGTCCAGTGCCACCACGCTCGCGGTGTAAAGATTCACGTCCTTGGTCTTGTCCGCGTTTTCCGGTACGCGCTCGGCATCGTAGAAATCCGCCGCGGCGTTGCCGGTGCCCCAGTAGACCAGATTCAGCGCCGGATCGTAGGAGCCCGTCAGCCACGGCGATCCCCCGCCGAACCGCCAACTGTCGCCCTTCCAGGTCTCATGTCCTTTTTCGCCTGGCCCGGGGATCACGTACCAGCGCCACGCCAGGCGCCCGGTCTTAGTGGAAAATGCCGTGATGTAGCCGCGATGCGCGCCGTCGCCGTTGGTGCCACCGACGATCACTTTATCCCCGGCAATCAGCGGCGCCGCGCTGATGTTGCACTCGCACTGTTGCGCGTCATCCACGTTTACGCGCCATTCGAGCTTGCCCGTCTTCTGATTGAGCGCGACCACGTAGTTGTCCTTCGTCCCGAAGAACACCTTGCCGTCGCTCACCGCGACGCCGCGATTTCCTGTAAACCCGGGCACGCTGCGCGACCCTTCGGGATACTTGTAGCTCCAGATCTCGCGGCCCGTGGCCGCATCCAGCGCGAACACGTGCGCCCGCGCCGTGATCAGGTACATAACGCCCGCTTGCACAATGGGCGTAGCTTGCAGATTCTCCGCGTAATCGCCGGTCTGAAATAGCCACGCCGGCGCGAGCGAGCCGACATTGCCGGCGTTGATCTGATCGAGCGCGCTGTAGCGCCATGAATATTCCGTACCGCCGTATTGCGGCCAATCGGCATGCGTGGCCCCGGCGTCCTGGGCGAGCGCCGCAACTACGCTGAGCATTGAAGTGAGCAGTATCCCCGAGAATCGCATCCTGCTTATCATATCTGCAACCGCGGCGCGATGCGCTTCGAATTGGGCTACGGCGTGCAGCGGCCGTAATCCCGCAGAACTCTGTCCACCTGGATCGAACGCGCCGTCGACGGACCGGACTTGTGGCCCTTCACCTTCACGCGATCGCCGGCCGGCAGAGCGGAGCTGGCATCGGAAACCGAGTACACGGTTTTGTCGGCCGTCACGAACGTTCTTTTTCCACCGGACTCCACGATACAACCCTCCGCTACGCCGCGATTATGCAAAACCAGGAATGTGACCCCGACCCCGACGACCGCGGCTGCACCCACGACTGCCCCTATCACCAGACCCTCATCAATATGCCCGACGCCGTACCCGGCGTTCGATTGCGCCTTTACCGGTGCGACGGCCAGAATGGCCGCGAGCAGTCCAATCCCCGATTTCATGGGCTCCTCCGATGTCCCGCTATGATACAGGATCAGCCGCGCTGATGTATAAATGACAGGTATGCCCCGTAGCCGCCGCTCGTTTCTTCAATCCGCTCTCGGCGCGACCGCACTGAGCCGCATCGCGTTCGCGCAACAAACGCCACCGAGCACGCCCGCGCCGCGCAGTTGGTCCGGCGATCAACCGGTCCGCTACCCCGACCCCGACATCGTCGCGCTCGACAATCGCTTCCGCCGCTACATGGTCGGCAACACCACGATCCAGCGCCTGTTCACCGGCACACTCTGGGCCGAAGGTGTCGCCTGGAACGGCGTGGGCCGCTACCTGGTCTGGAGCGACATTCCGAACAATCGCCAGATGCGCTGGATTGAGGAGGACGCGCGCGTCACAGTCTTCCGCTCGCCATCCGGTTTCAGCAACGGCAACACCTTCGACTTCGAAGGCCGCGAGCTTTCCTGCGAGCACGGCGGGCGCCGCGTCGCGCGCTATGAATACAACGGCACCGTCACAACGATCGCCGACAAGTTCGAAGGCAAGCGGCTGAACTCGCCCAACGACATCGTGGTACATCCCGACGGCGGCATCTGGTTTACGGACCCGATCTACGGAATCAGCGGCTATTACGAAGGCTACAAGGGCGATCCGCAGATCAAGGAGGCCGTCTATCGCGTGGACGGAAAAACCGGACAGATGGAAAAAGTGAGTGACGAGCAAAATGAGCCCAACGGCATTTGCTTCTCGCCCGATTACAAGAAGGTCTACATCTGCGACACCGGCACGCCGCGCGAAGTCCGCGTCTACGATCTCGATAGCAACAATAAGCTGCGCAATGGCCAGCGCTTCGTGCAATTCAAGGTAGGCGCGGCCGATGGCATCCGCTGCGATATCGATGGCAACGTCTGGTGCGGCGCGCCGCCCGGCGTGCAAATCGTCGCGCCCTCGGGCGAGCCGATCGGCGAGATCCGGCTTCCCGAAAACTGCGCCAATATCTGCTTCGGCGCCACGCGCCGCAACCGGCTGTTCATGGCCGCCAGCCAGTCACTCTATGCCGTATACGTAAACACTATCGGAGCGCACATTGCCTAGCCACCTGGGCCACTCTGTGTTAGACTCCCCAACGGTATGAGCTGCGCCGAATGCAAACTGCTGGCCGATCAGGCCGCCATCGCGCTCGAAGAGGTCCAAAAGCTAAAAGATCAAGTCGTGGAGGCTTTCCGCGCCGGGCAAGTCGCGGAAGAATTGCTCCAATTTCTCGCGGCGCGCGAACGGGCCTATGAGCGCTGCATCGCTGCCATCGAGCGGCACGCGCTCTCCCATCAATCGGGGTCCCGCTTGTTTGTCCCCCTGCACGCCTGATCGCTGTCGTCATGCGCAATGTTGCCATGGTAATCGGCGCAGCGCTCGGGGCGGCCGTGATTTTGAGCGCGCAAGCGCAGCCCGAGTCGAAAAACATGACGCTGGTCGCCCACAACGACCTCGCGGGCAATGGCGACGGCGGCGAAGGCATGGCGATCCAGCAGCTCGATGGCCGGCGCATCCTGTATCTCGCGCACGAAGGCGAAAAAACCTGCCTCAGCATCCTCGATGTCACGCATCCCGAAAGTCCGGCGTTGCTCAACCAGCTTCCTTCGCCCGCACCGGGCATCACGCGCTGCAATTCACTCGGCCTTTCGGGCAACACGCTCGTGATCGCCAACCAGGCGAATAAAAAAGGCGCGAAATCCGCGGGCCTGTGGGTGCTGGATGTATCCAATCTCGATCGCGTCCGCACCGCGCAACGGCTCGACGACCTGAAGCTCTCGTTCTTCGATACCTCCGGCGCTAACTCGCGCGGCGTCCATTGCGTCTGGTTCGTGGACGGCGAGTTCGCGCACATGACCACCGGCGCGGCCGGCTTCGATCCGACGAATCCGAACGACGACCAGTTCTACATGATCGTCGACCTGCGCGATCCGCGCCATCCGCACGAAGTGGGGCGCTGGTGGTATCCGGGCACTCGTAAAGGCGATGCGTGCCTGCCCGAATGCCTTCCCAAACGCCATGTGCCATTCGATGACGGCTATCGGCCGCATCAAACCGAAGTTTGGCCCGACCATCCCGACCGCGCCTACGTCGCCTATATCGATGGCGGCGCGTTCATCCTGGA
>JASIGB010000077.1:0-2681 GCA_030045355.1 Bryobacteraceae bacterium | reverse complement strand
CCCGTTGTCGATGCGACGCAGGCGTCTCCCAAGGGCACCGGCGTGTTCACCGGCAGCGGCCAACTGAGCGCGCGCACGTCCTTCCACGACACGCAGGACACCATCTACACGCTTGCGGCCGACACGGGCGGCCAAGCTCTGCTCGACAGCAACGACCTCACGCTTGGAATCAAGGCGGTGCAGACCGACATCAGCAGCTACTACGTTCTCGGCTACTACAGCACCAACGGAGAGCAGGATGGGAAGTATCGCAAAGTCACGGTCAAGATCGCGGCGCTGCCTGAGTCCGCGAAGGTCGACTACCGGCGTGGCTATTACGCGGGCAAGGTTTGGGGCAAGATGAACTCCAGCGACAAGGAGCGGCAGCTCGAAGACGCGCTCACGCTCGACGATCCGTTCACCGATCTGCCGCTGGCGCTCGAAGTGGATTATTTCCAGACCAGCCGCGACCGGTATTTTGTCCCGATCACGGTGCGCATCGCCGGCTCCTCGCTCGATGTTTCCCAGAAATCGACCACGGATCTCGACTTTATCGGACAAATCCGGGATTTACGCGGAAAATTATTGGGCGGCGTGCGCGACGAAATCAAGCTCAAGCTAAATGAAGAAAACGCCGCGCAACTGGCGCAGCGCCACGTGGGATATAACACCGGCGTCACGCTTCCGCCCGGCGAGTACGATCTCCGTTTTCTCGCTCGCGAAAATCAAACCGGCAAGATGGGAACCTTCGAGATGAAATTTACCGTTCCCGATCTGAGCAAACAAGCGTCCGGCGTGCGCATGAGTTCGGTGGTGTGGAGCAACCAGCGCGAGCCGCTATCGGCCAGCATCGGCACGGCCGGAACCAACAAGAAATTGCTGAACGAGCATCCGCTCGTCGAGAACGGAACCCAGCTCATCCCTGATATCACGCGCGTGTTTCGAAAGAATCAGCAGCTCTACGTATATTTCGAAGTCTACGATCCGGGAAGCACGGCCTCACCCGATGTCGCCGCCGAATTGACCATGTTCCGGGGCAAGCTGAAGGCCTTCGAATCGGAGCCGGAGCGCGTCACCAAGCCTAAATCCGGACGCCCCAACACGCTCGCCTTCGAATTCCACATGCCGCTTTCGAACATCCCGCCCGGCCGTTACACTTGCCAGGTCAGCGTGATCGACGAACAGGCCCGCAAGTTCGGCTTCGCCCGCGCCCCGCTCGTCGTGCTTCAATAATTCCTCGTCTCCTCGGTATTCCTCGTCTCCCCGGTATTCCCAGGAATTTATTTGAAATTATACTTAAACGCAAACTGCAAGCGGATCTGCTGGCCCTTAAAATCGTTTGGCAGCGGCGGAAAAGGCACCGACGCGCTGATTCCCGCCACGGCCGCCCGATCCAGCGCCTCCGATCCCGAGGGCGTCGCGATCACCAGCTTCGGCACCTGGCCATTGCGATCGATGATGAATTGAAGCTCCACCAGCCCGCGATTGCCCAGGCGCGCGCTTTCCGGAATGACGGCGGACCAGTTGCGGCGAACCAGCGCCAAAATCTGCATCAGATATGGACGGAAATCCACGCCCATGGGGTCGCTCTTCAGCTCCAAACTGCTGCCCGTGTGTCCCGGCGAGGGCGGCAGATGGATGCTCGGAGGCAGATCCGGCGGCTGATCCAGATCGCCGACGATAATGTTCCCTCCCGCGCCCGCACCCCCCGCGCGCGCCATCTCATGCACCACGCTTTGGACGTCTGATTTCGGCGGCTGGAGCTTGCCCTGTCCTTTGTGCTCGCTCGGACCCTCCTGACCGGGAGTTTCAAATGCGAGCTTGGGCTGTTCCACCGGCTGGATCTGAGGGGGTGGCGGAGCTTTCGGAGTTCCGGCTAACGCCGGCGGAAGCGGAGGGGTATTCTGCGCCGTAATTTGCGGCTGGATCTTCGGCGGTTCGGCGATGCGCGGCGCCGTCGACGGCGCAAGCGGACCGGGCGTACCAGGTTTCGGCGGCTGAAATGCCCGGATGGCCGGCGCTGGCGGCAAGCGCTCCTCGGAAGGCGGCCGCGGCTTCAAATCCTCGACATTTACTTCTTTGGCCACCTTTCCTTTGTTGGGCGCCTTCTGCGTCAGATCCGCGGGCAGCACCAAATGAACGGCCTGATGGAGATTGGGAATGATTTCGGTGGCCTGCCGCGGCGCCGGACCGTTCAGTCCGCCCAGCACGAGGACCAGCGCAATGATCGCCGCGTGGACCGCAAGCGACCCCGTGCCCGCATACCAGTGCCGCCGCGCGGCGTCGGATTCGTGCCAATCCAGCAGAAAATTGGGACCGGAATCGGCGCCTGAAAGCATGTTTGCGAATAAATGACGTTGATCGCCCCGCCGACGTTGCTACGTCCGCGCCTGCAGCCGTTGGGTGACTAACTTCGTGTGCTCTTCGATTTTATCAAGAATCGCCAGCGCCACTTCGAGCGCGCGCAGCCCCTCAACGCCCGAAACCAGCGGCGGCGACCGGCGCGCCACGCAATCGAGAAATGACTCGATCTCCAGCCGCAGCGGCTCTTCTTTAAGCACTGCCAAAGGCTGAAACCCGATCTGCTGATTGTCAGAAACTGTAAAGGCAACGGCTTCCTGCTTCTGGTAATCGAGCGAGATGTATTGGTGCGGCTGAAATAGCCGGAGCTTGCGCACGCGCTCGGTGGAAACCCGGCTGGC
>JASIGB010000835.1:0-2584 GCA_030045355.1 Bryobacteraceae bacterium | reverse complement strand
GAAAATTTCGAGGTCCAGGAGCTCATCATGGAGGGCGTGCTCGCGCTGGCCGACAACGTCCATCCAGCGATCATTCGATTGCGCTTGAACGCCTACCTCCGCGACCGCCGGACGCGTCTTCGCGAAGCCCTGCCCCCGGCGGCGCATGCCTAAGCTCAAGCCCCAATACCTGCAAGCCGAACACGGTGGACAGCGCGAGCGCTGGCTGATCAGCTATACCGATCTCATCACGATTTTGCTGATCCTGTTCGCCGCGGTCGCAGCGCAGGGCGTGCATTCGGCTGCGACCGCAAAGCCGCAGCAGACGCCGCCGCAAATCCGGGCCGCAGCCTCAGTTCCTGCCAAACCGGTTCAGCCGCCGCAGCCTGCTCCCTCGCCAGCTCAAAATCCAGTGCTTGTTCAGGCCGAGGAGAGTTTGCGGGCGCTGGGGTTGGACGCACGGCTGGAGAAGCGTGGGCTGGTGATCAGCTTGCCGCAAGCCATCCTGTTTCCATCGGGCGAGGATCGCGTCATGCCCGCCGCGTTCCCCATGGTCTCCGAGATCGCCGATGTGCTGGCGAGCGTTCCTAACAAAGTGGCCCTGGTCGGACACGCCGATTCGGTTCCCATTCACAACAAGCGTTTCCATAACAATTGGGAGCTTTCCGCGGCTCGCAGCGTCAAGCTGCTAGAGCTGTTGACCACGCGCTACGGCATCGCGGAATCTCGATTGTCTGTCGAAAGCGATGGATCCAACGATCCCCGGGACACCAACGAAACCCCGGCTGGCCGCGCGGAAAACCGCCGCGTCGACATCCTGCTGCTGGACCAGTCCGCGCAATAACTCCCGGTGTATTTACGAGGCGTCTTGCGCCGCCATGTTTGCTATGTTGGGATTTGAGTGGTCTCGAGATACCTCGCGACGGCGCTCTGGGCTTGGTATCGCTCGGCGCATTAGTGTATCGCCTCGATCCCGGCGTCGTCCCCTTCCGCAAGGCTACCCACTGCCGGATCCACGTGAGCGGCGGCGAATTTAACGTTGCGGCCAATCTGGCCGATTGTTTTGGCGTTCCCACGGGCATTGCCACCGCGATGGTGGATTATCCCATGGGCCACCTGATCGCCGAACGCGTGCGCGCCATGGGCGTGCAGCCCTTTTACAAACGCTTCGAGCACAACGGGGTCACTGGGCCGAATATGGCCACGGTATATAGCGATCGCGGCTATGGCGTTCGTCCTCCGGTGGTGTTTTACAACCGCGCCAATGAAGCCGGCGCCTTGCTGAAGCCCGGCGATTTCGATTGGAAGGCGATCTTCTCGGGCGGCGTCCGCTGGTTTCATAGCGGGGGCATTTTCGCCGCGCTGTCGCCGACCACGGGCGAACTGATCATCGAGGGCATGCAAGCCGCCAAATCCGCCGGCGCGGTGGTCTCGTTCGATCTCAACCATCGCGCCAAGCTGTGGAGTGTCTGGGGCGGCGAGGAACGCTCCATCGCGGTGCTGCGCCGCATCGTGCAGCAGGTCGACGTATTGGTAGGTAACGAAGAAGATATCCAGAAGGGACTGGGGCTTGCCGATATCGCCGCGACGGTGAAAGCTTATCCGCGGTTGAAAGTAGTAGCCACCAGTCTGCGCCAGGTGCACTCGGCCAACCGCCACACCTGGAGCGCCACGGCGTGGATTGCGGGGCAAACGTATTCGGCGCCCCAATGCGAATTGGACGTCTACGACCGCGTAGGCGGCGGAGACGGCTTCTCGGCCGGGCTGTTCTACGGACTGCTCGCCGGCGAATCCCCCGAGGAGGCGCTCAAACTCGGTTGGGCGCACGGCGCGCTGGTCAGCACGTTCCCGGGCGATACCACCATGGCCACGCTCGAACAAGTGCGTGCGTTCGCCAAAGGCGGCTCGGCGCGGATTCAGCGCTGAGTTATTCTGGACCTGAGTTATTCTAGGCAAGGTGTTGCAAAGCGCTATTTTTTTTGAGACGCCGGAGGAAATCCTGGCTCGCGTATTTCGTGAGCTAAGGCCCCGGACGCCGGTGCCTGCGATTCGTTTGAAATTTTGCCGCTTTGCCAACGCGAATAGCTCGGTGCGCTGGGACGAGTCGGGGCTCGAGTTTCGGATCACCGATGTGTTGGAGGGCGCTCCCGCGGCGATTCTAGAGTCTCTGACGCACATTTTGCTCGCGAAACTTCTGCGCCGGCCCACGCCGCGCATGCACGCCGAACGCTACCGGCGCTATCTCAATCGCAAGGAGATGCGGCGCAGCCTGCAGTTGGTGAAACAGACGCGCGGGCGAAAGTTCGTCTCCGGCCCGCAAGGCGCATGCTACGATCTGGAGCAGATTTTCGACGAGCTCAATCAGGCTCATTTCCACGGTCTGATGGCGCAGCCGCTGCTCGGCTGGAGCCGCGGACCCTCGCGCGTGATGCTGGGGCATTATGATCCCTCGCACAACGCGATCGTATTGAGCCGGCTGCTCGACCGCCGGGACGTTCCCCGGTTGGCGGTCGAATACGTCCTGTTTCACGAGATGCTGCATCTCCGCTTCCCGGTCGAGCATCGCGGAGCGCGGCGTTGCGTTCATACGCGCGAATTTAAGGAC
>JASIGB010000834.1:0-10602 GCA_030045355.1 Bryobacteraceae bacterium | reverse complement strand
TCCGAGGAGAACAAACCGGTGATGACTTTCTGGCCGGTCAGGCTCGCAAACGTGAGCGGCGTGATGAATTCGCGCGCGGCGTCGGTCATGACCACCTGGACGCGCATGCCGCGATCCATGAGCGTCCGCGCCAATTCCGCGGATTTATATGCGGCGATTCCGCCACCCACGCCCAGCACGACGTTCATGGCGTTATCCTAGGCAATTCAGCTTTACTCTTGCGGGGCGAGCTCTTCTTCGGCAGTGGCCCGCATCAGATCCGTGTATTTCACCAGCCCGCGCCGGACTTCCTCCATCGAAGTGACGGTGGGCTTCTTCGATGTCGTGGGAAGGAAGGGACGGGCGCCGTTCTGCAATTGCCGCGCGCGCTTGGCCGCCACGATGATGAAGCGATAGGTGCTCTGCTCGCTGTCATCGGGGATGGCGTACATCGCGTTGTTTCTCATTCTTTCAGCCATACTTAAATACCTCAATCCTTCTTGCCGGCGTCGTCACCGTCCGGTTCGAGAAAGCTTTCGAGAATCGGTCTTACTTCCTCTTCCATACGCGTGCGGCGCGAGCGCTCGGCTTCCACGATATTGACCAGTTGCGCGGAGGCTTCCTCGATATCGCGATTGATGATGACAAAATCGTAGTGCGTGTAATTCTTGACTTCGACCGCCGCTCCGTGCAACCGGCGCTCGATCACTTCTTCGGTGTCCTGCGACCGCGACCGAAGCCGCTGCTCCATCACCTGCTTGGACGGCGGTAGCACAAAAATGGTGATCGCCTGCGGGATCGCTGTCCTTAATTGTCTCGCACCTTGGATATCGATGTCGAGTACCAGGTCCTTGCCCTCGCGCGTCGCCGCCTCGAACGCTTCGCGGTTGGTGCCGTAGTAGTTTCCAAAAACCTCGGCGTGCTCGAGGAACTCGCCGCGTGCCAACCGTTCTTCGAACTCCTTGCGGCTGATGAAGATATAGTCCTCGCCGGGCTTTTCGCTGGCGCGCGGCGGACGGGTGGTGTAGGAAATGGAAAAGGCCAGGTTGGGCACCGTCTTCAGCAGCCTCTGGACGAGGGTGGACTTGCCCGATCCGGAGGGCGCCGAGATGATGAAAACGCTGATGGGGCTCATTCGAGATTGAGGGCCTGTTCGCGGATTTTTTCGATGGCCGCCTTGGCAGCGAGCGCCAGTTCGGTGATGCGAAGACCCAGGTCGCCAAGGCCGCTGGTCTTGGAGAGAATGGTGTTGGTCTCGCGGTTCAGCTCCTGCAGCAAAAAATCGAGCCGCTTGCCGGCTTCGCCGCCCGAATCGAGGATCTCGTCCAGTTGGCGGGAGTGAATTTCGAGACGCGCGATCTCCTCGCCGATGTCGCTGCGGTCGGCGAGTAACGCGGCCTCCTGTGCCAGGCGCTGCGGATCGATATTGGAGGTTCCAAGCAGCTCCTGGAGCCGCTCGAGCAGGCGCTTCTGGAACGCGGGGACGGCGCCGGCACGGATGCGCTGCATCTCTTGGGAACCCGAGCGCAGCAGGGCGTTCTGTTCGCGGATGAAGGCGGCCAGTTCGGCGCCTTCGCGGGCGCGAAACCGGTTCAACATTTCGACCGCTTCGTCCAGCGCCGCGAGAATGCCTTGTTCGGCCTCGGCATCGGGGGCGGCGGACTCTGAGGAGCCCAGGGCTCCGGGAAGCGCCAGGATCCGGTTCAGGTCCGGCTGCGAGTCGATCTGTTCTTCGGCCGCGGCGCGGCGAAAAGCGGCCACGTAAGAGCGAATGAGCGGAAGATTAAGACCACCCGCAGCGCCGTCGCCCGGCCGCACGAGCGTACAGCGCACGTCCACGTGCCCGCGAGAAACCGTTTTCTTGAGCGCGGATCGCATGGCGGGTTCCAGCCAGTCCAGTTCCGAGCCCAGATGAAAATGCAGATCCAGTCCCCGATGATTAACGCTCTTCAGGCTCACCGTGACATCGCCCTGCGGAGTAGTCTTCTGGATGCGTGCGAAGCCGGTCATACTCCGAACTGGCTGGGGGACTGGGGCACTCATGGATTCACAAGAGGATCGGAGAGGAATTGCAGTTCGTGGAGCCGTTGATAGATGCCGCCATGGGCGATCAATTCCTCGTGTGTACCAACTTCGGAAATCCGCCCGCGGTCCATCACCACGATTTTGTCCGCCCGCCGGATGGTGGAAAGCCGGTGCGCGATCACGATGACGGTGCGGTTGGCCATCAGGGTCTGGAGCGCGCGCTGCACCAGGACTTCGGATTCGGTATCCAGATGCGACGTCGCTTCATCCAGAATCAGGATGGGCGCGTTCTTGAGCAAAGCGCGGGCGATGGCCAGCCGCTGGCGCTGTCCCCCGCTCAGCTTGACGCCGCGCTCGCCGATGACGGTGCCGTAGCCGTCCGTCATGCGCTCGATGAATTCGTCGGCCAGAGCGTTGCGGGCGGCCTCGCGAATTTCCTCGTCCCGCGCCTTGGGCCGTCCATAACGAATGTTATTCGCGACGGTGTCATTGAACAGAAAGGTCTCCTGTGCCACCATGCCGATCAGGTTCCTCAACGATGCGAGCTGAAGATCGCGCACGTCGGTTCCATCGATGCGGATCGCGCCGCCGGTGACGTCATAAAAGCGGGGAACCAGGTTAGCGAGCGTGGTTTTTCCGCCGCCGCTGGGGCCCACCAGCGCGACCACCTCGCCGGCGCGCACTTCGAGCGAAAGCCCGCGCAGCGCGAATGCGTTGGGGGCGTTGGGATACTGGAAATCGACGCGATCGAGCGTCACGGCATGCTGGAACTTGGACAACTTGGCGGCCGTGGGCTTCTCGACGATTTGCTGATCGCGATCCAGGTACTCGAACACCTTTTGAGATGCGCCCAAAGCCTGTTGGAAAATATTGTGGATGCCGGTGAGCCGCTTGACCGGCTCATACAGCATGAGGAGCGCAATCACGAAGCTGGTGAACTCGCCCGCGGTAAGAGATCCTTCCTTGATCTGAATGCGCGCGTAGCTGAGCAGGCCGACGATGGTCAGAGCGCCGAAACATTCGATGAGCGGTGAAGAAAGCGCCTGCTGGGCGATGTAGCGCAGATTGCTCGATTTCAATCGCGCCGACGCCAGCGCGAAGCGATTGGATTCCACGTCCTCGGCGCCGAAGGACTTCACCACATGATGGCCGCTGATGGTTTCCTGGAGGATCTGGCTGAGCGTGCCGGCGTCGTCCTGCGCCGAACGGGTGATGCGGCGGATGCGGCGTCCGATGCGCTGCGTGGGCACCAGGACGAACGGGAGCAGCGTAAGGCTGACTAAGGCGAGCCGCCAGTCTTTTTGGATCACCACGCACAGCAGAAAGATGACGGTGAAACTCTGGCGCATCCAGTCGGCCAGCATGTGCGAGGTCGCTACCTGAATTTTGTCGATGTCGTTCATTATGGACGACATGACGCGGCCAGTGGAATTCGATTCGAAAAAGTGCGCGTCCTGGCGGAGCACTTTATCGAACACCGTTTGGCGCAGATCGGTGACGGCCGAAAAGCCGACGTAGTTGATAAAGAAGTTTCCGAAGTAATCGCAGGCGCCCTTGATGAAGAACGTGGCGACAATGGCGACGGCTACCATGGTCCAGATGTTGTGAATTCCCGCCGGGACGAAATCCTGAAGATAGACGGTGTGCTGGAACAACGGAATGGTGAACAGCGCGACGGGAGCGTCGGGCGAATCCGGTTTGAGGACGCGGTCGAACACCGGGCCAACCAGGATGGCCGTGAATCCTTGCGCGGCGCCCACCAACGCCAGCAGAACCACCGATAGCAGAAGAGATGCGATGTACGGGCGGACGTAACGGAGCAGGCGCCGGAGCTCGGTCATAGCGACGGTTGAGCCGGACGCAGCGGGACAGTGGATTCGATCATGGATTCGGTCACGGATTCGACTGCCGCGAGCGCTTCGGAAACGGAGATTGACTCGATGCCCGAGGCGCCGGTGAGTACGACACTCTCGGTGCGCCAGGGACGCCAGTTGTCGAGGTCGGAGGCGCCCCACAGCACAACGAGAGGCCGCCCGAAAGCCGCGGCGATGTGAGCCGGTCCGCTATCGTTGCCGACGAACAGGGCCGCGCCCGCGATCAGCGATTTCGCTTCTTCGAGTGCTGAGCCATGGAAGCAGGGATATTCGGCAAAGGACGACAGGTCTTCCTGGGCGGAGCCGATAAACAGGGGCTCGAGGCCAAGATCGCGATCCAGGCGCCGGGCCAGGGCGAGAAAATTTTCCGCGGCCCAGGTTTTCGCGGGCTCGGAAGCGAAGGGGTGCAGGACGGCGTAGGGGCGCGGCCGGGATAGCGGCTCGGCAAATAATCGCGCGCGCGGAATCTCGGTTCGGGGCGCGCCGAGATAAAACATAGCGGAAGCCAGATGTTCCGCCGTATGGACCTTACGGTCCACTGCCAGGATTTCCTGGGCGCGGGGGATGCGCACGTTGTACATGGGCTGAAAGCGAAAATGCCCGAATCCGGCGCGGAATCCCGAAGCCGCGGCGAGCATGAGCCCAACGCTGGTGACGCCGCCATGGAAATTGATCGCCAGGTGCGGACGGAATCTTCCGACCAGTGCGGCATTGGGCGGGAGTACGCGTTCGACCCGCGGATTTCCCGCGAAAATCGCCGCGAACCGATCCTCCACTACCACCGCGATTTGCAAATCCGGCCGCGCTCGCTGGAGCAGCTCAATCGCGGGCGTAGTGAGTACGCAATCTCCCAGGGACCGCAAACGGATGATCGCCACCCGTGCGCCGGACGGCAAGCGGTCTAGCACAGTGCTCATTTCGGGCTGCCGGACTTACTCCTCGACTTTCGCCTCGTCGATCAGCATGACGGGGATGCCATCGCGTATCGGGTAAACCCGCTTACATTGGACGCATTTCAGGCCGCTTTGATCGGGCTTCAATTCCAGTTCGGCTTTATCCAGCGGGCAGACCAAAATATCGAGTAGCTCCTTGCTGATCGGCATGATGAAACTTGGATTCAGTTTAACAGGGTTAAGGGCCTGCTAAAACGTGAAGCGCGCCTGGAGATCGATGCGGCGGTTCAGGCCGCTATTGGCGAAGGCGCCGATGCCGCCAGCGAGCGTATTCGATTCGCCAAAGAGCGGTGAGGTCATGATGCCGTTGATGGGCCCGGGATTCACGTGATTGAGCAAATTGCGCGCCTGGACAGAGATGGTCAGGTTATAGCGCTGGCCGGTGCTACCACCGCCGAGCCCGCGGAAGAACCCGCCCGGTCCACCGCCCGGGCCACCGCCAAAACCGCCGCCCGGGCCACCGCCGCCGCCGCGTGCGCCGCCTCCTCCACCACCGGGAAAGCCGCCGCCGGGGAAGTTGCCACCACCGCCGCCCCCTCCATTATTGTTCCTGGCGCCGGCTTCACGCGATCCGCCGAAGCCGAAGGTCTTCGCCAGCCGGAAGTTCAAGCTGATGTTGCCGGGGCTGCGGCCGAAATTACGCGGCAGAATGGTCTCGCCCGGCTTGAGGGTGCCATTGGAAAGGTACGGGCTGGGGTCCAGGTAAACGCCGTCGTATTCATATTGCTTGGTCAAGCCGGGAATAGGAGAGGTCGACTCGCCCGGACGCGTGGGGAGGATCGTGGAGTTGAGATCTTCTCCAAACAGGTCCGTGCCGGTGATGATGTTGAATGGCGCGCCGGAATTGGCGGTGAAGAAGGGTGCGGCGAGGATTCCCCACCACGTGTTGATGGTTCCACCGACAAAGACGCGATTACGCTCATCCAGAGCCGACGGCCCATACTCACCGGCCATGCTGTAAGGATTGGCCGGCAGCGTGCCGATACCGTCTGTATTGCTGTAGGCGCGTCCATACATGTAGAAGCCGTTCAGTGAAATTCTTCTGCTCAACTGAGAGCGCACGTTGGTGATCAACTGCCATTGGTTGAACAAGCCGGAGGATTGCATGAGCAGCACGGGATCGGTTTGGTATTCGGCGGCGAGCGGGTAGACGCCGGTGCCGGGTCCCGAGTAGGTGCCGAGCAGGGGAGCATTGATGTCCGCCTCACGGAGTTCATGCAATCCATGTGAGTTCACGTAGGATTCCGAGAGGGTGGTGTTCTTGGGCAACTGCCGCTCGACGGTGAACGCTTCCTGCAGGATGTAGGGTGCGTGCAGATTGGAATCGAGCAGCTCGATGGTGTGCGGGACGTCCAGCGATAACCCCGCTGGCAGGCCGGGAGCGGGGAATCCGGGAGCAACACCCGGAGTGACTGTGACCGGATAAGGGATCGGGTTGGCGGCGCTCTGCGCGATCACGTATTGTTGCTGCTCGTATTCGGGGAACTGGGTTCCGTAACGATACGCGGTTTCGATATCCGTGTCCGGGACGCGATCATAGAAGATACCGAAGCCGCCGCGGAACACCGTAGCCGGGCGCGGATTACTCTTGCTTTGCCCCGGCGCCCAAGCGAACCCGATGCGCGGCGCCCAATCGTGCCAGTCATGAATGTCGGTTTGCGTTTCGAAGCGCAGACCGTAGCTCAGAGTGAAATTGGGCTTCACACGCCAGTCGTCCCCCACGAACGCTCCTACGTCCACCATGTTCAAGTTAGTCAAGACGTTTCCCGTCGTGAGGGTGAACTCGGAAGGGCCCAGGCCATGCTGTTGCAGCGCCATCGCCTGAGCGGCTCCAGTGAGCAAAGGATTCTGCTGAATGAAAGCCAAGGTATCGCCGTACTGCGCAATGGAGGAGAGCATACTGCAATCGGTTTCCGTCGCCAGATCGCAATTCAAACCACCCAAGGCGCCGCCCTGGAAGTAGTATGACCCGCCGAAATTGTTGGGCGAAAAATTGTTGATGGTGACCGCACGGGTGCGGACGCCAAACTTCACGGTGTGCGCGCCCTTGGTGATGGTGGTGTAGTTTTGCAGCTCGTAATGGTTTTCGGTGTCGAGAGTGGTGCCCACCTGCGCGCCGCCGCCGTTGAACGAACCCAGAACCGTAACGCCCGGCAGATCGTTATTGGCGAACTCGTTGTCTTGCGTGTGATACAACTGGAACCGCGTTTCGTTGATGATTTGGGTGTTGATCACCTGGGTGTCGATGATCTGCACGGTGTGATCGGTGTCCAACCCGCGGTAGGCATTGGTCAGCAGGCTGAAATTGCCGGCGCCCTGGTCGAGAAGATTGTTGCGCGTATACCCATAGCGCAGGGTCAGGGTGTTGTTGGGCGTGAGCTGATAGTCGACGCGGGGGCTGATGCGGAGGCGGTTCTGCGGCGCCGAGAAGACCGAGTTAAACGCCGTCTGCTGAAACGTCGTGGGCGATACCGTATAGCCGTTAATGATATTCCCGTTGTCGATATCGCGATCCTGCACGTCCAGGAAGAACGACAGTTTTTTTCCCAGCGCATCGCTGAGCGTTCCACCGAAGTTGCGCTGAAGGAACGGCGCCTTAGGGCCTGCATAGGGATTGCGCGCATCCCAGATGGCGTCGCCGAAATCCGCGAACGCGTTGCCGTGGAGTTTGTCGGTGCCGGGTTTGGTGAAGATTTCGATGCGCCCGTAACCCAGTTTGTCGTACTCCGGCGAGAACGGATTCTGGTTGATGCGAACCTCGCGGATGCTGTCTTTCGACGGCAGCGTGCCACCAGTGAAGCCGTCGATATAAATCTGGCCGCCGCTCGGCCCGGCGGAGGGGCCGGCGAGCGCCTGCAAGTCGGCCTGGAGATCGTCGGGATCGTCGGACAAAGCCTGCAAGTCGGCGCCGCGCAGGATCAGCGCACCCGCGTTCTGTGACGGATCGACACTCACTTGCGGCCCGGCGTTTTCCTGCACCGTCACTTCCTGTTTTTCAGCGACCACTTGCATCTGGAGGTTGGCCGTAGCGTTGGGCGTGGACGTCAAATCGACAGCGAAAGGTTTCGATTGTTGGAGCCCGGGCGAGGACGCAGTCACGTTGTATTGGCCAACAGCGAGACCGGAAATGGAGTAGCTGCCGTCGTCGCCAGACGCTCCGGTTTTTACGGTTCCGGAGGTATTGGAGACGGTGATCGTGGCGTGGGGGACCAAGGCGCCGGATTCGTCGGTGACAACGCCATGCACGGTGGCGGAGGACTGCGGATCGGCGGCAGGCGACAGAAGGAGCAGCAGCAACGGAAGCGACAACAACAGGGATAAGGATTTCATGTGTTTGGGAGTGGGGCAGCAACCGATTGCTTATTCCTCCGGGCTGCCGCCGAGATCGAGATTCCAAGATCCTAAATTGACTTGTCCGGAACTGCGGGGCGCGGCTTCCAGGAACGGCTCGACGCCGGCCACAAAGGCGAAAGCAGTAATAGGCGCGTCGGCGGGAGCTTTGGAGCTGGAAACGATGACCGCGTCGCCCTTCTTCAGTTCGGATAGTGAGAGCTGTGGCATGCGTTCCAGGATCTGCTGGAGGTCTCCGCCGGCGGCTCCGCCGAACCGTCCGCCGCCCGGGCCGCCGGGACCACCGCCTCCAGGCCCGCCAGGGCCTCCGCCGCCCGGTCCGCCAAATCCTCCACGAGACCCACCGCCAGCGCCGGGCCCGCCTGGTGCACCGAAGCCGCCGCCTTCCGGCCTTCCTGAAGCGCCCGCGCCATTGCCTTCGGCCGACGCCGGTCGAAGCCTGCGGGCCAGCATCGCGGCCACTTGCGGATCCAGCCGGCGTAGCAACGAGTCCTGGTTTACGCGCACCACCATGGGTTTCTTCGTTTGGAGATTGGTAATGTGAACTTCGTTGGCCGATGCATCCACGGAATCCACAGTGCCGGCGATGGTCTCGAACGCTCCCGAAACCACCTCTTCGGCCTTCACGTGCGTTCCGTCTTCGTTCTTGTCGCCCAGAGCGCGGACGGTGTCGCCGACTTGGAGATCGGCAAAAGAACCGGGCTTGGCGTCGGCGAATTTGACCGAATCGGGGGCGTAGCGCCGGAAGGTGGCGGCCGACGTGTCGATGGTAATGGTCTTCGCATCGCGGCCGCGGGTGGAGATCGTGACCTGTTTGTTAGCGGGATCGACCGTCGTGACCGTGCCCACTACCCCGCGCGTCTGCCATTCGGCCCGATCGTGTGCGTGCTTCTGGGCCAAGTCCGCCTTGGTCATGATGACCAGAGTGCGGGCGGGAAGATCGTCGTTGGAGCCGCTGGAAGGAACGCGAGCCAGCGCGCGATCGCCCACCGCGAGGTCCGCGAACGCGATTTTGCCGGCCTTTTTGAGATCCGTTTCGCCGGGAGGAATGCGCAAGAAGGACGCAGTGCCACTGAGATTAATGGAATAGACCGTGCCGTCGTCAGCCTTGAGCTTGATCTGCTTGCTGGCCGCGTCGATGGAGGTGACTTCGCCAATCACCGATTTGAGAGGCGCTGGCGCTTGCGCGCGGCCTTGCATGCCCAAAGCGGCGCAATAGAACACAACCGCGAAAAGACCTAGCCGTGCCTGCATTCCGAATCCCCGCATCTGTTAAAACTGGGCGAACAGAAACCAAAGGCGGTTACCTCGCAAAGTGTCAAGAAAGGTAAAGCGCTGATTACCCAGGGGCTTTGTCTCGACAAGAAGCCGTTGCGGCGGCTATTCGGGGCTGATCTTCAGGTCGTTTTCGACGCCGGTGACCCCCTTGACCTTCTTCGCCACCTTCTCCGCCTTGACCTTGAGCTTCTCATTGCTGACCTTGCCGGTAAGCACCACAACGCCGTTGTGGGCATCCACCTGGATCGGCTGGCCGCCGATTTCGGAATCGTCGGCGATCTTTACGCGCACTTGGTCGACAATGACGTCGTCGCTGACCGGTGTCTTCTCTTTTTGAGCGAACAGCGGCAAGACCAGCGCGAGCAGAATAGTAATCGAGATCAGTCGCATTAATTCTCGTCCGAGCTTAATTCTCCTCCCCGCATGGTTCGCCAGTCAATGGCGTTCAAGAATTCGGGGTTCTCGCGCCAGTCCTTTTGCACTTTGACGAACAGCTCCAGGAAAACTCTGGTCCCCAGCATTTTCTCGATTTCCTGGCGCGCCAGCGTGCCGATTGTCTTGAGCACGCCGCCGCCCGCGCCGATCACGATGGGCTTTTGGCCCTCCCGCTCCACGTAAATCGTGGCCGCGATCCTGGTGATTGTCGGTGTTGTCTCCCAGCGATCAATCAATACCGCCACCGAATGCGGGACCTCCTGGCGCGTCTGGCGCAGGATCTGCTCGCGGATCAGTTCGGCGGCCAGGAAGCGCTCCGGCTGATCGGTCAGGTGATCGGTGGGGAAATAGGCGGGGCCTTCGGGGAGGCGCGCGACGATGGCTTGGCGGACGCGATCCAGGCCCTCGCCGGTGACGGCCGAAACCGGGATGTATTCGTCGAATTCGCGCATGGCTTTGAACTGCTCGATGAACGGCAGCAGCTTGCGCTTGTCGGGTACGCGGTCGATTTTGTTCGCGAGCAACAGAACCGGCGTGGACAAGTCCTTCAACACGGAGACGGCGTCGGCGTCTTCAGGGGTGAGCGGCGCGGATGCGTCGGCGACGTACAACAGTACGTCGCGGTCTTCGAGAGCCGACCGGACGGTTTCCATCATCCGTTTGTTGAACAGCGTGGTGGACTTGTGGATGCCGGGCGTATCGATGAA
>JASIGB010000833.1:0-4705 GCA_030045355.1 Bryobacteraceae bacterium | reverse complement strand
TGTTTTTGCCATCCGGCGCGATGCCGGGAGCTTCGCGAGTAAAATCGCGAATCAGGGAATTCTTCACGGCGAATACGGCATCACTGTCCAGATACTGATCGCCATTCACGAAGAGATGCGTCACCAACGTCTCGTGCCCATCGGCCATGATCATGAAGTGCACGTGGGCGGGGCGAAAGGGATGGCGCGCCGTCGCTTGGAGCATCTGGCCCACGGGTCCGTCGTCCGGGATGGGGTAATAGCGCGGCACGATCGTCCAGAAGCGGAAGCGGCCCTGCGCGTCCGTATGAAAGCGGGCCCGCAGCGAAGATTCTTGGATCTGGGGCAACTGCAAGTCGTAGAACCCTTCGGCGTCGGAATGCCAAACGTCGACGATGGCGTTCGCCACCGGGCGGCCGTCTTCCGACAAGACGGACCCATCGACGTATAGCGGCTCTCCCTTTGCGTGGGCGCTGATATCGTCGCCCAGGGCCGCTTCGGGAGCGTTCGGCACATAGAATGGGCCCAGCACGGTGGTTTCCGTTATGCCCTGGGCGAAGCGATGGTTGATCGCGTCCACCAGCATGGAAACGCCAAGCGTATCGGACAGCAGGATGAACTCCTGGCGCCGATCGGTGCAAATCTTGCCCGTGCGGGTGAGAAAGTCGATGGCCTGCGCCCATTCGTCCTCAGTCAGCTCCACGTCGCGCACGAAGTCATGCAGATGCTGTATCAGGCTGGTCATGATCTTCTTAAGCCGCGGGTCCGGAGTGTTCCCGAAGCGGTCGATCACCGCGGCAGTGATGTTTTGTTCGTCGAAGTCGCGCATATGGCTCCATTATTCTATGCAGGATGGGGGAGCTGCTCCACGGTAAATCGCGGGCCGTTCACCGAACACATCCATCGTTCTCGTTGTACACTGGAGATCGTTCAGGGCGCGCCGCCGGTCATCAGTAGAGGAGAACCTTACCATGAGTACTGCCACGACAGCACCAGCCGCGGTCACATATGCGATTGACTCGAACCACTCCAGCGCCGGGTTCAAGATCAGGCACTGTATGATTGCCTGGCTGCGCGGCGAATTCGTGGGGATCACCGGCGACGTGGTGTACGATCCCACCAATCCGGCTAACATCGAGATCACCGCCGCCATCGATGCCACCACGTTTCACACACGCGAAATGAAACGCGATGCGCACATGAAAGGCGGGGAGTTTCTGGACGTGGAAAAGTATCCGGCCATCACTTTCAGATCCAAAAAGGTGACGCCGGATGGCAAGCATCACTGGAAAATCGCCGGTGATTTGACAATGCACGGTGTCACCCAGGAAGTGACGCTGGACGTCGAAAGCGCCGGGACCGAAGTGAAGGACACGAGAGGAGATTTCCGAACTGGCGCATCCGCCACGGCGCTGATTAAACGCAGCGACTTTGGTTTCGGGTTCAACCTGCCGCTCGAAACCGGCGGCGTGTTCCTCAGCGACGAAATCCACATCGATCTGGAAATCGAGCTGATCAAGAGACGGTAGTCAACGCACGGAAGTGCGATCCGGTGCACATCTGGGACTTTCCCAATGGTGGGCGATGCGTTGCGCTACCTGCTTATTTAACGCCCGGCCACAACACATATTGCCCTTGCGGCTGTTGGCCGGGTGGTACAAATGCGGGAGCCGCTTTGCCCGCCACGCCGAGCGATTTCACATACTGATAGAGGGCGCGTAGGTCCTCGTCGGTCATGGCGCGAACGTTAAACCACGGCATGGGCGGTTTCGTCATCAGTGTCTTGGCGTACTTCACCCACTGATCTTCCGTTTTCTTGCTGATCGAAATCCTGAGGTTCGTCGGATAGCTTGTTCCCCACGGCCCGCGGTATCCCAGGGTGTCTCCCTCGAGCCGATCCTTCTCCGGAGTCTTCGCATCGATATCGCCGTATCCCGCGGTATGGCAGTCGTTGCATCCACCGATCATCACGACGTACCGGCCGTGTTCGATCTCACGAGCATGGGAACCGGATCCCTCGCCCGTTTGTCCGTTTGCCATCTGGTATCCCAGTAGGAGTGCCAACGCCACGCCGGTGCGAAATGTGCCGTAAATCTTCATTGTTATGTGTCTTCCTCGCTTCTTGAGCCCAGGGGCTCGTCTTAAGGTTTCGGGTCCCACGATTATACATCCGACCGTCCCTGTTTGGAGCTAACGATACGCAAAGGATCGGAGGCGCCATCCAACCTTTCTAAAAGGCGCGGGCGAAGCGATGCGCGAACTCCCAGCATCTGGAAGATGATATACTGCGCATGTTCTATTCAACGGTGTCAACCCGGATGAAGGAACGATGAGCTACCATGAAAAATTCGCCTTCTCGCAAAGGTGTAAAGGTGCGTTGAAATCCAGGCGTGCTGAGATCGAGGAAATACAATTTACAACTGCTGGAAGGGTATTGTCCAATAAGCTTACGGAGAAAAGAAACACGAGATGCTGACAAAAATCGCAAACACCATTCTGCCGACTACGATGGTCGGGTCCTATCCGCGTCCCGGCTGGTATCGCCAGCAGTTGCTGGGCCGCGACGTTCGGGTAGCATTCAAGGAGGTTTCCTACGAAGAAGCGTACCAGGACGCCACACGGACGGTGATCCAGGAACAGGAGGACGCCGGACTTGACATCGTCACCGACGGCCAGATGTATTTCGACGATTATGTCGGCGTCATCGGCGCGTTCTGCTGGTACATGTATGAGCGAATCCATGGCTTTGACGAAGCCAAGGAGCCGCATCCCTCGCTGATCGGCACCACCGAACGGACCAAGGACATGGAACTCATGGCGGATTGGGGCGGCGTGGTCAACAGCGGCGCGGTGACACGCGGCCCCATCCGGCTGGCAGACCTTTACAAGATCGCGGCAAAATCCACTAAGAAACCGATTAAGGTCTCGGTCGGGGCCGGCCCGGTCAACCTTGCATGGCACACCTACTTCCAGCATTACAAGGATGCTAAAGAGCTGAGCTACGCACTCGCGCCTATATTTAATGCGGAGATGAAGGATCTGGTGGCCGCAGGCGCAAATTACCTGCAAATCGAGGATCTCGGCGCCTGGCTCCCGCTTTTTACCGGCAATAAAGACGACTACAAGTGGATTGGTGACGTGATCGCACAGTGCGTCGACGGCGTGAAGGCGAAAATCGCATGGCACTTCTGTTTCGGAAACGCCTGGGGAAATTCGCTGGCCTCACTGATTCCCAAGGGCTACGAGACCGTTCTTCCGTACTTTTACGATGCGCCCATCGAACAGTTTGTTCTGGATTTCGCCAATCGCGAGATGGCCGATATCGAGTGCTTGAAGTCCCTGCCCAAGGACAAGGAAGTTCAGCTCGGTGTGCTCGACGTTCGCACCAGCATCATCGAAACCCCGGAACATGTGGCCGAGCGCATCAAGAAAATCATCAAGGTAGTGCCGCCCGAGCGCGTGTATTTGAGCACCGACTGCGGCATGAAGCCCCTTCCGCGGATGGTTGCGAAGCTGAAGCTCAAGGCTCTGGCCGACGCCGCGAAAACGGTGCGCAAGGAGCTGGGCATAACGCAAGCGGCGTCAATGTAGAGTTACGTGACTCATTTGTTATAGGAGAAAACTATGGCAGACAAAAAGATCATTGCTGTGATGGGCGCAACCGGATCCCAGGGCGGCGGCCTCGTCCGCGCGATTCTGAGCGATCCGAGCGGGGGCTTTGCGGCGCGGGCGATCACGCGCGACGTCAACTCCGATAAAGCTAAAGAGCTGGCAAAGCTGGGCGCGGAAGTCGTCGCGGCCGACGTGGACGATCCAGAGAGCCTCAAGAAAGCGTTTGCAGGCGCGTATGGGGCGTTTTGCGTTACGTTCTTTTGGGCTCACTTTTCACCGGAGAAGGAGATAGCGCACGCCACTGCCATGGCCCAAGCGGCCAAGCACGCCAACCTGCAGCACGTCATCTGGTCCAGCTTGGAAGACACCCGCAAGTTTGTGCCTCTGAGCGACAACCGTATGCCCACGCTGCAGCAAAAATACAAAGTCCCGCATTTCGACGCCAAGGGCGAAGCCGACGAGCGATTTAAGGCACTGGCCTTGCCGTTGACTATCCTCCTCACTACTTTTTATTGGGACAATGCCATTTACTTTGGCATGGGACCGCAAAGGGGCGCGGACGGCAAGCTGACGCTCACGCTTCCCATGTCCGACAAGAAGCTGGCCGGCATTGCGGCCGAGGACATCGGCAGGTGCGCCTACGGGATCTTCAAGAATGGCCGCGAGTGGATCGGCAAGACCGTGGGCATCTCCGGCGATCAACTCACTGGCCAGCAGATGGCTGCTGCGTACGCCAAAGCCTTGGGTGAACCAGTGAGCTACAACGCCGTACCGTGGGATGTCTATCGCGGATTCGGTTTTCCGGGCGCTGAGGACTTGGGCAACATGTTCCAGTTCTACTGCGATTTTGGGGACTATTTCTGCGGCGCGCGCAGTCTCGCCACTTCCCGGGCCTTGAACCCCGCTCTGCAATCGTTTGACGCGTGGCTCGCTGCGAATAAAAGCCGCATCCCGATTCAGGCAGCCCAAACAGCCCAGACAACTAGCTAAGACAAGTTAGGGCCTTGCGCCGGATCAAACGACGGTGCCGTTTCGTGCTTGCCGCGTCATACAGGCCTCACGCGGGAAGTTGCGAACACGGTACTGGTCTGTTCATCGCGGCGCAAGTCCGGCA
>JASIGB010000832.1:0-3663 GCA_030045355.1 Bryobacteraceae bacterium | reverse complement strand
GACTCGCCTTCCTCAATGTAGCGCGTGATGTTTTCGATCATCACGATGGCGTCATCCACCACGAAACCGGTGGAAATGGTCAGGGCCATCATGGTGAGATTGTTCAGGCTGTAGCCGGCCAGATACATCACGCTGAACGTGCCCACCAGGGAAAGCGGCACCGCCACGCTGGGGATAATGGTGCCGGACAGGCTGCGCAGGAACAGGAAGATCACCAACACCACCAGCCCGACGGTCAGCATCAACTCGAACTCGACGTCGCTGACGGAGGCTCGGATCGACGTAGTCCGGTCCGAAACAATGCTGACGTGAATGGCTCTGGGCAGCGTGCTTTCAAGCTGCGGCAGCAGTTTCTCGATGTCGTTGACCACGGTGATGGTGTTGGCGCCGGGCTGCCGCTGGATATTCAGGATCACAGCCGGCGTCTGGTCCACCCATGCGGCCAGGTCGTTGTTTTCGACGCCGTCGATCACGTGCGCGACATCCTGCAGCATCACGGGAGCGCCGTCGCGATAGGCGACCACCACGGATTTGTAGTCGCCGCTGGTGAGCAGTTGATCGTTGGCGTTGATGGTGTAATCCTGCGATGGGCCATCGAAGTTTCCCTTGGCGGAATTGAGGCTGTTGCCGGTGAGCGAATTCCGCAGATCCTCCATGTTGATTCCGTAGGAGGACAACGCCGTGGGATTAGCCTGGATGCGAACGGCAGGCTTTTGACCGCCCGAAATGGTGACCAGGCCGACTCCGGAAATCTGCGAGATCTTCGGCGAGAGCCGCGTGTCGGCATAATCCTCGACCTGCGACAGCGGTAGTTCGTTCGAGGTGAGCGCCAGAGTGAGAACCGGCGCATCGGCGGGATTCGATTTGCTGTACACCGGAGGCGTCGGCAGATTGGCGGGCAGATAACTCTGCGCGGCGTTGATCGCGGCCTGCACCTCCTGCTCGGCGACATCGATGTCGAGACTGAGCTGAAACTCCATGACGATGACCGAGACCCCGCCGGCGCTGGTGGAAGTCATCTGGCTGAGTCCGGCCACCTCCCCAAACTGGCGCTCCAGAGGCGCCGTCACGGCTGAGGCCACCACATCCGGGCTGGCGCCGGGATAAAACGTCAGCACTTGAATGGTCGGATAGTCGACTTCGGGTAGTGCCGAGATGGGCAGTTGCAGGAAGGCAACCGCACCCGCCAGGAAAAGGGCGGCCATCAGCAGCGCGGTCGCCACCGGACGGAGAATGAATTGCCTCGACGGATTCATACCAACGAATTCATGGACTACGATTTCACGGCGTGGTGGCGCTGCCTCCCGCCGAGGAATTGCTGCCGTGGCCCGGGTTATTCTTTTGGCTCCGCTGGCCGCGGACGGTCACGCTAGCGCCGTTTTCCAAACGGTCGAATCCGCTGGTGGCGACCGTGACGCCCGCGTTGAGACCCTGAACCGCGGTTTGCTCGTCGTTACTATTCAGTACCGTTATGTTTTGAACCACTGCTTTATTGCCCTGTTGAATCACGTACACGAAAGCGGCGGTGCCATTGTGCTGAACGGCCGCCGAGGGAACCAGCGTGACCTTACGCAGCGTCTTCACCAGCAGTTGAGCGTTGACGAATTGATTGGGATACAGCTTCAAATTGCTGTTAGGAAAAGTCGCGCGGAATTTTACGGTTCCGGTGGTGGTGTCCACCTCGTTATCCAGCGAAGTGAGCGCTCCGGATTCGATCTTCTTGTCGAAGGCACGGTCAAACGCGGCGACACTGAGGGTGCGTCCGACGGTGAGCTGCGCTTGAACCTGAGGCAGATCGTCTTCGGAGACGTCGAATACAACCGTGATCGGCTGGAGCTGGGTAATCACGACCAGCGTGGAGCCGCTGCCGGCGAAGACGGTATTGCCGGGATCCACCAGGCGCAGCCCCACCCGCCCGCCGATGGGGGAAACGATGTGGCAATAGGAGAGCTGGACCTTGTCGTAGGCCACCGTTCCTTCGTCAGCCTTGACCGTCCCCTGATCCTGCGCGACAACCTGAATCTGATCTTCGTATTGCTGGCGCGCGATGGCATTGCGCTCGACAGCCGCTTTGTAGCGGTTCAAATCCATGATCGCTTCGGCCAGCAGACCCTGGTCGCGCTCCAGGTTGCCTTCGGCCTGCGTCAGCGTGGTTTCATAGGGGCGCGGATCGATATCGATCAGCGCGTCGCCTTTGCTGACGATTTCGCCTTCGTGATAGTGGACCTCCATTACCTGGCCCGTAATCTGGCTGTAAAGCGTGATGGTGTAAAGCGGCGTCACCGTGCCCAGGGCGTCGACGTAGATGTTCATGTCGCCGGTGGTAGAATCGCCAACCGTGATGGATGCTCCCGCCTGTTGTTGTGAGTTGGCTTTCGCGCGCGCGCTCTTTTCTTCCGAGATGGAGCGGAAATGAAGAACTACCAGAATCGCCAGGGCCAACAATGCCGCTAATACCAGCCATAATCGCCAGCGGCGGCGGGGCTTGTGAGGCGGTTCGTCCCCGTGGATATGCGGCGGCTGTTCCTCGCCATGCACCTCCTCTTTGGGCAGCAGGAACTGGGTGGTTCCCGACGCGAACTGCTGCGGCGTGTTTAGGAGCGTGGCGCTCCCGTTGCCCCCGTTCTTTCCGTTCGATTGGGAGCCACCCCCGTTGTGGCCTTCGGAGGGATCCGGAGAACCGCCCTCCTCGCCGTGCAAATCCGCGCCGGTTTCGTTTTCCTTGGCCATGCGCTTTCTTAACCTTCAGCAAATAGACGATTGCACCCGCAGCACCGCACGGGAATCGTGAACGCTCGTCCGCTTCAACCAGGAGACTCCCGAGGATATGTCTGCGTTACAAATCAAAGGGGCTAGGCCGGGCGGATCTTAGAACTGGAAGCGCAATTGAATATCGATTCGCCGATTGTTCGTCGGAGTTTGCTCCGCTGCATAGCCGCCGGCAATGGCGAGCCGCCGTTTCCGTACCAGCTGGTCACCGCGAAATTGTGAAAAACGGCGGGGTCACCTCGCCGGCATGCAGTCCATCGGACTGATGGCAAGGCCCGGAAGAGGGAGATATGCCGCGGGCGGGCAGCCGCGGGCCCACAGATGCTCGCGCCACAGCTCACCCTCGTCGAGCCCTGTGTACGCCCAGTGAGTCGGGCGCCTGGTGAAGAGCAGCCAAACCCGACCGGAATAGCCGCGCGGGACCTTGGCGTCGATGTCGGCGATCACCGCAGCCTCAGCCGACGGGCCCGGGCGCGCGTCTTTTGTGTGCACGTCTGGTGTGTGGACATCGTGACCCCTCGCGCAGCACGGCCAGCCGGTGTCGCCGTAAAGGAGATGCCGAGGTTGCCAGCGGTCCATCGCCGAATACAATAAAAAACCCTCCTGGCAGCAGGCGTGAACCAGGACAAGATCGGATGCCGCGACATGTTGTCGAAGAAATGCGACCGCGGCGGAGTAGTCTTCCGTGGCCACATCGCGGGCTCCGATCACTTGATCCGCGATCGCGAAACCAGCCAGGCCGAGAGTGAGTGCGATCGCCAGTAGCGCCGCGGTCTGACGCGCCTTCAGGATCCCAAGAAAATCTTCTGCGACCATCATCGCCAGCAGGACGAAGCAGGGGAGGCAAAACAAGCGATTACGGTGACTGATCGGGTAGAGGCCGGCCGCCGCTGC
>JASIGB010000831.1:0-3702 GCA_030045355.1 Bryobacteraceae bacterium | reverse complement strand
ACTTTGCGAACGCTGCATGTCGCGCCGGTGTTTCATTGGGCCTTCGCCGACCACCATCATTACACCTGCGCCGAAATCCAGCGCCTGGCGGACCAGGCCAAAATGCACGGATCGAATATCCTGCTCACCACCGAAAAGGACGCCATGAACCTGCCCGAGAGCGCCGCTCCGGTGCTGAAACATGCCGGTGTCGAATTGTATTGGCTCAAAATCGGCGTCGTGATCGAGCACGAGCACCACTTGCTGCACCTGATCGCGTCGAAAATGCGCCCGCGTGCCTCGTCCCCGTCGCCGGCCGCAAGCCCAGGCGTCGAGGCCAGTGACGCTAAGGCAACTGAATCTGGTAGATCGCCAGGCCGTTTACGTTAGGAACCAGCAGATAGCCGTTCGCCTCCACCACATCGCTCATGCCGAATTGCGTACCGAACGGATAGAGCACCGGAGAACCGGCCGCAGCCGCGTCGACGATGATCAGGCTGCTCGGGCCGGTGGGATCCGTCGACGGAGGGTCGTTCACGATCGCGAAAACGTCGGAGCCATAACCTGAAGCGAGTTCCAGAGGTTGTACCACGTACGTGCCCATGGTCGCGATATTCGTCGTCATGTCCGCGATGCCGGTGGGCGCCTCCACATTGCTGATGCTCATGGTCGATAGCGTGAGGTCGCCGGTAATATTGAAGCCGGGATTTTGCAGGCTGGTTGTGTTGCCGGCTAACAGCAGAAGATCCCCGTCGTATCCGAAGCCGAGGAAGATCGCGGTCTTCGAATCCGTCACCTGCTCGACGCCCCGCATGGCGCTCGGGCTGCTGATGTTGACCACGTCCAGCACCCCGCCGCCGGTGGTACTCGATCCCGTGGCCGTGGTGCTGGCGACGTACGCGGTGTTCGGATAACTGCCGTTGCTGCTAGCCACCAACGCCAGCGCGTTCGGCATCAAGTTGTCCCCGCCCGATCCCGCCCCAGTGGAGAGCGCCCCCACCAGAACGGGATACAAGCTGGTGAAATCGAACGCCACAAAATTCCCGAACTGCCCGCTGATCGCGTTTCCGCTGGTCTGATACCAGCTCGTGCTGAAGTAGCCGGTGGTTCCCAGAAAACTGATATCGCTCAGAAAAGTGTATGGCGTGGTCGAAAGCTGTGCGATCTCCACGGGACTTTCCGGCGCCTCAAGGCTGAACACGGCCAACGTCGGCGCGGTACCCGGCCCCACGATATCCACGAGAAGCGGCTCGGACGTGCTCTGATTCACGGCGCACTTGCCGCCATACCCGTTCAGATACGTGCTGCCGAAACTCGCCACATAGGATGGCGCGCTGACGTCGCTGGTGTCGACGAGATTAATTTGATTCGGTCCGCACAAATAAGTGTAATCGCCGTAGATGGCGACGCTGTTTGTTATGCCATTGGCAAAGCTCACTGCGCCCACCGGCGTCAGGAAAGTGGGTGGCGCCGTGCCCGAACCCGAAACAGAAACCTCCGCGGATGCGCTCACGTACCCACCTACCGTGATCACCAGCGGATAATCCGCCGTCGCCAGCGTAGGCACTACGATGTTGGCCTGCGCAAGGCCGGTGTATCCCGCCGTCAATCCCAAAAACTGCACCGTCGCGCTCACCCCGCCGATGGTCGCGGTCGCCGTTCCGGTAGCGCTGGCAATGGGCGAATCGGGCGTAGCCGTTCCGTCCGGTACCGGATGGTTCACCGCCCCCTGGCCCGTCAAATACACCACCAGGACGTCTCCTGACGCCACTGGGTTGCCCGCCGAATTGGTCGAATAATTGTTCGCGTTCTGCGCAATGGCATGATTGCTCGTATTCTGGAAAATCGCTGGCGAATCGGTCACCACCGTGAACTGGAACAGAGCGCTTTGCCCGCCGCTCCGTGTCACGTACATGTTGGCGGTTCCGGCCGCCAGGCTGCTCGGCACCTGAAAATTGATCTGCGCCTGGCTGACATAGAGCAGGGGGACGGCTGCATTATTGACATACACGGTCGCGCCCGCCATGGTCTTCGGAAGCGGAAATCCACCCGCCTGGGCGGTGTACTCCGCTAGATTCGAGCCGAAAATCGTGGCCAGTTCTCCGGGCGCGACTCGCGGCGCAAAGCTGGCCCCGTCTGTAACTGCCTGGATGACAGTTTGCGCCGGCGCGGCGCTGTAAGTAAGGGAAAGTAAAAGGATCAGAAGGCAAAACCGCATGCGCTAAAGTAGTTCTGACGCATCCCAACTAACCTTCGTTTAGGTTACATAAGGGCCGGGATCCGCTCACGAACCGTAACTATACCTGTAACTTGGCGCTTCGTTGCTATAATGAGGTCCATGGGTGAGCTTCAGAATGGCGGTTCCGTGAAAAAAATCATCCTTCTGCGCCCGCGTGGCTTTTGCGCCGGCGTGGTGCGGGCCATCGACGTTGTCAAGATCGTTCTCAACCTCTACGGCGCTCCTGTATACGTTCGTAAAGAAATTGTGCACAACCGCCACGTCGTGGACGAGCTCCGGCAAGCCGGCGCCATCTTTGTCGAGGAGTTGAGCGAGGTGCCTGAGGGCGCCCGAGTCATCTTCAGCGCCCACGGCGTTTCCCCCACCGTCCGCCAGGAAGCCAAGGAACGCAAGCTCGAAGTAATCGACGCCACCTGTCCCCTTGTCACCAAGGTTCACCTGGAAGCTGTCCGCTTCGCCCGTCAGGATTACACGATCGTGCTCATCGGCCATGCCGGCCATGACGAGGTGATTGGCACTCTCGGCGAAGCGCCGCAATCCACGGTGTTAGTATCCTCGGTCGAGGATGTCGACCGGCTGGAAGTAAGGGACCCGTCCAAGATCTCGTTTCTCACCCAAACCACGCTCAGCCTCGACGAAACCAAGGATATCGTCCAGCGCTTGAAGGAGCGCTTTCCCGCCATTAAAGGTCCCAAAACCCAGGATATTTGCTATGCCACTGAAAACCGCCAGTTGGGCGTCAAAGCAGTAGTGCCGCTGACCGACGTTCTATTGGTGGTCGGTTCGCAAAATAGCTCCAATTCCCGCCGGTTGGTGGAAGTATGTGAGAACGAAGGCGTACCGGCTTATTTGGTGGACGATAGCAGCGAAGTGAATCCGGCCTGGCTGGATGGCGCGCAAACTGTCGCGGTTACCGCCGGCGCTTCGGCGCCGGAAAACCTGGTGCAGGAATTAATCCAATCGCTCGAGACAAAATTCGGTTTCGACTACATGGAGGAGATGGAGCTCAAGGAAGAAGATGTGCGCTTCCACCTCCCCTCCGATCTGGAGCGATCGGCCCTCAAGCTGACCACGATCGCTCGCGTATGAGCCCCAAGCTCCAGCTCGCTGGCACGTTACTGGAGGGCGCCACGCAAGCCGCGCATCGCGCCGCGGACTACCTGGCCGGTATTCAATCCGACCAGGGTTACTGGTGGGCCGAACTCACCGCCGACACCACGCTCGAATCCGATTACGTCCTGCTCCAACTTTGGCTGCATCCGCCTGTGAACGGTGTGTGGAATCCGCCCACGCGCGCCCTCCTCGACAAGGCCGTCGAGTCCATTCTCGGCCGCCAGTTACCCGATGGTGGATTCAACGTTTATCCGCGCGGGCCGGCCGACCTGAGCGCCACCGTCAAGGCTTACTTCGCGCTCAAGCTCGCCGGGCTCGATTACAACGATCTGCGCCTGACGCGCGCGCGCGAGCTGATCCTCTCGCAGGGC
>JASIGB010000830.1:0-2814 GCA_030045355.1 Bryobacteraceae bacterium | reverse complement strand
CGGCACCATCTTCGAGAACATTTACTGGGCGATCCTGCGAAAGATGGTGACCAAGCCACGCCACGCAGTAAACGCACTTTCCCGTGACGTTCCAGCTTCTGTGGACGGAAGGCAAGCCGGGTCGCACTAGGACGCGGCCGTCGCGATTACTTGCCGTTCGCGGAGGCTTGTGCATCCGCAACGAGGGGGGCGTGCGTCTTCAGAACCATCGTCAGGTACGCCACCAGCGCTTGGTTTTCCGTGAAATTGCAGTGGCCGTAGGCGTTGATCGGAAAATTGGTCCTTAACGCTGGGGTGCCCGCCGAAATCGTTTTCAGCGTGTACAATGTCTCATTCCAATAAGGAACGATGGGATCGCTTAAAGTGTGCATTGTCACGAGCGGCGTGGTGAGCTTGCCCGTAGTGTTGTAATTCTGCATGGCCGTTACCGCCGCGGGATCGGCGGTGAAGCGCGGCACCAGAAGATTCAACAGGAAATCGTTGGAAGAACCGGTATATATCTTTTTGCTGTTATCGAAAGGCTGGCCGCCCAGTTTGGCCTCCGCGTCATCGGTGGAAAAAACGGAGTACCACAGCACGTTCTCGACGGTTGCCAGCATATCCGCGGAATTGGATCCGCCCGCTGCGCCGGTGACAGTTAGCAACTCGGCGGTGGAATCCGGATCGGCGGTCACCGCCGCTTCCACCATCGGCAGGTATACCGAATTCCAGTTGGTCATGACGTCCTGCGGCACCGAAATCGGCGAACCCGGAATGATGTTGGGGAAGAAATAATCGAAGACCACCCGGAAGTTGCCCAGATAATTGACTTCCGAGGGAAAATCACCGATCGGACCGCACGCGGCCAATCCGCCGGCGTAGACATTCGGGTAACGCTCCACCGACAAGGCCGTCACCAACCCACCCTCGGACGGGCCGGCGATCAGCACGATCTTCGGTTGTCCCACGGTGGTGGTAAAAATGTTGACCAGGTCGAGTGAGTCCGCCATGCCCTGCAGCACCGCCAGCCCGTTGACCGAATAGCCGCTCACCGCGAAGGCGTAGCCGAGCGAGTTGATTAGGGCAGGAATGTTGGTGCCATCCGGTAAGACCAACTGGTCCTCCGGAATTCCCAGCGGCTGGTCGGTTGCCACGTAGCCGTGCGCGAAAATCAGCAGTCCGCCGTTCCACTGCCCGGTAGGCATGCAGATCTGATACGTGGCGCCGTCCGACTGCATGCCGTCCGGCAAACAGTTGCTGGAACTCTGCGCCAGGACGTTGCTCACCAGCAATAGCGCGGTAATCCCGAGAGACGCTCGCAGGACCATCTTTCGCATGACCGTTCCTCCTCCTCAATCCAGGCGCTTGCGGAAACGGGCGGCGCTCAGCGCCATGATGACGGTTCCGTACAGCGCCAGCATAACCATCTGGGGCCATAGCAGACTCGCTCCCGCGCCCTTCAACACAATGGCCCGCACGATCTCCAAGAAGTATCGCAGCGGGTTGATATAGGTGAAGTATTGCACGATCAGCGGCATGTTGCGGATGGGAAAAACGAAACCGCTGAACATGAACGCCGGCGTGGCGAACAGGAAGGCCGATAGCGCCGCCTGCTGCTGCGTGCGGGAGAGCGTCGAGATGAGGAGCCCGGTACCCAATCCGGTGAGCACGAACAGAAGCGAACACCAGAACAGCAGCAGAACGCTTCCCTCAAAGGGCACTTTGAACAACGTCACCGCCGCAACCGTGATGAGCATGGCGTCCACCAAACCGATGAACGCGGCCGGGATCATTTTCCCTACCACCAGCTCGATCGGCCGGATGGGGGTGACCATCAACTGCTCGATGGTGCCAATTTCCTTTTCGCGAACGATGGACATCGCCGTGAGCGTCACGGTGACGATCAACAAAATGTTGTTCAACACGCCGGGGATGAAAAAATTCCGGCTTTTCAGCTCGGGATTGAACCATACGCGAGTGTCGGAGACCAGCCGCGGCGCGCGAAGACTCAGGATGCCCAATGAGACGATGCGCGCCTGCGCTTCCCTGGTCTCCTGCGCCGCTCCGATCTTGGCCGAGAACCCCGCCACCACTTCGCTCGAATAGGAGGAGATCAGCGAAGCGCTGTTGGGATTCGTCCCATCGACCAGCAACTGCACTTCGGTGGGCTGGCCGCGCTCGATCTCTTCGCCGAAGCGCGGCAGCACGCGGACGATGGCTTGCACCTGGCCTTTATCGAGCAAGGCCCGCGCCTGGACGTCATTCTGCGGGGCCGATTGCACGAGAAAATAACCCGAGCCGGTGAATGCGCTGAGCAGCTCCCGGCTTTGCGGGCTGTGGTCGCCGTCCATCCAGGCCATGTGCACTGTTTCCACATCGAGATTGCAGGCGTAGCCGAAGATGATGAGCTGCAGCACCGGCGGCACAAACACCATGACGCGCATGCGCGGATGCCGGAGCATCTGCAGGAACTCCTTGCGAACGATCGCTTCCACCGCATGAAACATAACAGACCTCAATAGCCCATGCGCTTGCCTAAGCTGGCCGTCGCCAGAACAAAGGCTGCCACGGAAAATGCCAGAAGAAAGAGTACATCGGACAGCAGTACTTCCAAACCAACTCCCTTTTGAAAAATCGCCCGGACAATCGTGACGAAGTAACGCGCGGGAACGGCGCGCGTGACCCATTGGATGGGAGTGGGCATATTATCGATCACGTAGATAAACCCCGACAGCAGGAAGCCCGGCAGAAACGACGTGACCATGCCGACTTGAAACGCGGCCAACTGTGATTCCGCCACGGCTGATACCAGAAGTCCCCAGGACATCGCGCCGC
>JASIGB010000829.1:0-3881 GCA_030045355.1 Bryobacteraceae bacterium | reverse complement strand
AATCCCTATGTCGATTCGGTGGTGCACCTGGAGCGGCGGACGTTCGCGGGGCTGCGCCAGGCCTGGCGGGAACTGCGCGCCGAGCGGTTCGACTTCGCGGTCGATTTCCAGGGGCTGGTCAAGTCGGCGATTGTCGCGACGCTGGCGCGGCCAGAGCGCATCTTCGGATTCAACGCCCAATACGCGCGCGAGGGGCCGGCGTCGTGGTTTTATTCCACCAAGGTGCCCATCCGCAACTACCATGCCGTCGATCGCAATCTCGATTTGGCGGCGGCGGCGGGAGCGACGAGTATTCTTCGCACGTTCCCGTTACCGCCTGGAGAGCCGGAAGCCGCGCTACCTACGGGAGACTTCGTGCTGACCAGTCCACTGGCCGGGTGGGGCGCCAAGCAATGGCCGCTCGAAAATTATGCGCTCTTAGCCGCACGCCTGCGCCGGGAATGCGGCATGCCCCTCGTTCTCGATGCGCCGCTGCCGCTGGAGGTTGAGGGCGCGTGGCCGCACGTCTCGACGCTGGCCGGTTTGATCTACGCCACGCGCCGCGCGACCGCAGTGATGGGCCTGGATAGTGGTCCGCTGCATCTGGCCGCGGCGCTCGGAAAGCCGGGCGTGGCGATCTATGGCCCCACCGATCCAGCGCGGCACGGCCCTTACGGCGGCACGATCCGCGTCTTGCGCGCGCCGGGAGCGGAAACCACCTATCGGCGCTCGATGGAGCCGCACGACACTATGCGCGAGATCACGCCCGACCGGGTGTTCGAAGCCTTGGAGCCCATGATCTCGGCCCAGAGAGGCGCCGCGCACAAGAATCGATGAGCGTGTTTCCGAAACCGTACGCCGACCTGGTGGCGCGCTTGCGGGTGACGTGCGGGTTCATCATGGTGGCGGCGTTTGCGTGGTTTTCGCGGCCGGATGCACGCTCGCTGGCCTGGGGGCTGCCGGTTTCGGCACTGGGACTAGCGCTGCGGGCGTGGGCGACCGGCCATGTGGAGAAAAACATTCGCCTGGCGCAGAGCGGACCCTACGCGTACGTCCGCAATCCGCTGTATTTAGGCACGCTGTTGGTGGCGGCCGGATTTGCCATCGCATCGCGGCAATGGGGATTGGGCGCGCTGTTCGCGGCGGTGTTCGTGCTGATCTATTTGCCGGCGATCGAACTCGAAGAACAACACCTGCGGAAATTGTTCCCGGAGTTCACGGCGTATGCCGATCGCGTACCGGCGCTTTGGCCCACGTTCCGCCCGCTCCCCAAACCGGGGCATTTCCGCTGGGCGCAGTATTTCCGCAATCGTGAGTATCAGGCGCTGATCGGGTTCGTCATCGGCGCCGCGTATTTGTTAATCCGAGCGTTCACACGGGTTTGAACGTCGCGCGACTCATCCCAGGGTTCAGACGGGCTAAAATACAGCCATCCGATGCAGGCCGCGACGCAAGCCCGGTGCACCGCCCAGGGCGCCTTTACGATGCCTTGGCTCTGGATGCTGGTTGCGATCTATGCTTTGGCAAGGCCGGCGCAGGCATTTCCCGATCGGATCCCCATCGTCTGGATCGTCGCGCTGCACGTGCTGCCGCCGCTCGCGTTTGCGATCGTGCATGGTGCGATGATTTATCGCGCTCGAGGCATTTCTCTATTTGTCCTATTGTGCCTGGTGATCGGAAACATTTTCGAAAACCTCGGCGTGCGAACCGGGTTCCCCTTCGGCCACTATTACTTTACGGATGTCATGGGTCCGAAACTATTTCAGATACCGATCCTGCTGGGGCTGGCTTATTGCGGCGTCGGATACTTGGCCTGGACTCTGGCGGGCATTCTTCTCGCGGCGCCTGCCGAACCAGTTGCCGGCGTGCGCGTCCTCTTTCGGCCATTGGTGGCGGCGGCTGTGATGACGGCCTGGGATCTTGCGATGGATCCCATTTGGGCCAACCTGGTCCACGCCTGGGTGTGGGTGAACGGAGGCGCTTACTTCGGAGTTCCGGTGAGCAACTTCTTCGGCTGGTACTTGACCAATTACCTGATCTACCAGTCCTTCGCGCTCATTTGCGTAAGACGCCCCGCCCGGCTTGCTGCCGTGCCCCGAGGGTGCTGGACTTCAGCCGTTGTTTTCTACGGCATCGTAGCGGCCGGGAATCTGTGCGTGCTTGCGCCGCACGGACTGGATGTGATCCGAGACGCCGCTGGTGCGACCTGGAGTGTCGGCAGAATGCTGCTCGCATCGGCGGTGGTGTCGCTCGGCGTTATGGGAGGAATTACGGCGCTGGCAGCCTGGCGGCTGCGCCAGACTATCCCGCTGCTCCGCCCCTAGGCCTGATCTCGATGCCGATCGCGAGGTATCCGTCGCCAATAAGACACGGCCCTACTCTCGAGTGGCCGACCATGTACCGTTGTCGGAACCGTTGGCCCCGTAGCCGTTGCAATTGGTCAGGGTGGCGGACCATGTGCCGGAAGCGCTAGCCCCGGAGCCGTTGATCACAAATTGGCCGGCGAAAGTCACGTTATATTCAGGGAACGCGGCGCCAAATCCCTGTGCGGTGCCATCTGCCGTGATCGTGCCGGTAACCGAGGTATCCTGCACGCCTCCGTCGACTACCACTGTCACCTGACTATTCGCCACAGTGAAATACAGGCTGTTGGTGGATGGTGCCATAGGAGAGCCACCGCACTGGCCACCACTCACGGTCGAGGTCCCCTGATAGGAACCGTCGAAAGGACCGCCCACTAAGAATGTCGAAGCATTCGAAGTGCCTCCCGGCCCAGAGACGGTGACACGATATTTGCCCTGCGCTGCGGAGGCGGCGATTGCCACCGTAGCCGTCACGCTGGAGGATGTTGCAGTCACATTCGTCACGCTGATCCCAGCTGAGGGCGAAAAATTGACGGCGGTGACTCCTGTCAGATTCGATCCCTTAATGGTCAGAGTCAGGGTCTGTCCTACAGTGCCGGAGGACGGCGCCAGCGACGCGATCACCGGCGCGGCCTCCTGTTTCACTGACAAGGAAACGCCGGTCTGAGTGTCGTAGCCCCACATGGAACCGGCCACTGGCCAGTTTCCGCTCCCCAGGTTCGGGGGAACCACCACATTGAATTGATAGAGGCCTGCTCCCGCTGCCAAAGCTGCATATGGTACGGCGACGGCATCGCTTCCGATGGTAATCGAAAGCTCGCTCGGGTTGGCCAGGGGAGCCGCATCCACAAGCTGCCCGGCCGATCGCGGGGGATTCGTAGGGCCCCAACCCACTCCCCAAACGGAGATCTCCTCGCCTGGCGCCGCGGGGGTTGACCCGGGAAACATCCCGGCCGGGGCGACAACCGACCCATCCGCATGCAACGCCGCCACGTACTGACCAAACGTTTTGAAGGCTGGAGCGCAGGGAGTCATGTTCACCATGACCGGCGCACTAGTGAGGCCGTTATTCGTCACCGTCACCGGCACCATCCCAGTCCTCGAATCGTCGGGGACCTGAAGGTTGAGCATGTGCGGGCTAACATAGCTGATGTAGCCCGGCTTCCCGTCGATCGAAACCGTCACACCATCGATCTTGGTAGGCAGGTTATTGCCGTTGAAGTCAGCCGCGGTCCAACTGCGCGTGGTGTTCGAAAGATTATTGCCGTAAATGGACACCCAGCCCATGGGTGTGAGCCCGGGCCAGGGTACCGGCCCGGCAATGCTGATCACACCGCCGGGATTGATCACCGGCTGCGACGAGTTTGCGGTGGCAATCGTCAGCGAGAAGGATGCGCTGGCGGTTTCAGCGCTGCTGTCGGACACCTGCACCGTGAAGTTCGCAGTTCCGGCAGCAGTGGGAGTGCCCGCGATCATGCCGGAACTGGAGAGTGTCAGGCCATTCGGAAGAGCGCCCACTGTCATGGACCAGGAGTACGG